>DASTJE010000072.1:0-21603 GCA_035716845.1 Burkholderiaceae bacterium | reverse complement strand
AGGAGCCGCGCATGGACACCGGCCCCGGGGGCGAGCGCGTCGTGCTGCCGCCGGCCACGCACGAGGCCTGGCGCGCCTATGCCGGCAGCGGCATGCTCGCCGCCTCGCAGGACGAATCGTGGGGCGGCATGAACCTGCCCTATACCGTCGAAGCGGCGGGCAACGCCTTCTTCGCCAAGGCCTCGGTCAGCATTGGCGCCGGGCTGCTGACGGTGGGCAACGCCAACCTGCTGCTGGCCCACGGCAGCGAGCGCCAGCGGCAGGTGTTCGCGCGCGCCGAGTTCGAAGGCCGCTGGTCCGGCACGATGTGCCTGTCGGAGCCGCAGGCCGGCTCCAGCCTGTCGGACATCGCCACGCGCGCCGTGCCCGACGGTCCGGGCTTCGAGGCCGATGCGCTGGGCCCGCGCTACCGCCTCGCCGGCCACAAGATGTGGATCTCGGCCGGCGAGCACGAACTGACCGAGAACATCGTGCACCTGGTGCTGGCCAAGATCCCGGGGCCCGACGGGGCCCTCGTGCCCGGCACGCGGGGCATCTCGCTGTTCATCGTGCCCAAGTGGCTGGTCGGTGCCGACGGACATCTCACCGGCGAGCGCAACGACGTGGCGCTGGCGGGCCTCAACCACAAGTGCGGCTGGCGCGGCACGCCCAACACGCTGCTCAATTTCGGCGAGGGCCGGCACCGCCCCGGCGGCCGCGCCGGCGCGGTGGGCTACCTCGTCGGGGCGCCGGGCGAGGGCCTGAAGGCCATGTTCCACATGATGAACGAGGCGCGCATCGCCATCGGCCTGTGCGCCGCGATGCTCGGCATGGCCGGCTTCGAGGCCTCGCTGGCCTATGCGCGGCAACGCACGCAGGGGCGACCGCTCACCGGCGCCGGCAAGGACGCCGCGCAGCCGCAGGTGCCGATCGTCGAGCACGCCGATGTCAAGCGCATGCTGCTGGCGCAGAAGGCCTATGCCGAGGGCGCGCTGGCGTTGCTGCTGTATTGCGCGCGCCTGGTCGACGAGCAGCGCACCGGCGACGCCGCTGCGGCGCAGGAGGCGGGCCTGCTGCTGGAACTGCTGACGCCGGTGGCCAAGAGCTGGCCCAGCGAGTGGTGCCTGGAGGGCAACAGCCTGGCCATCCAGGTGCACGGCGGCTACGGCTACACGCGTGACTTTCCGGTCGAGCAGTACTGGCGCGACCAGCGGCTGAACATGATCCACGAGGGCACGCACGGCATCCAGGCGCTCGACCTGCTGGGCCGCAAGGTGGTGCACGACGGCGGCGCCGCCCTCCGGCGGCTGGCCGCGCGCATCAACGCCACGATCGAGCGGGCCGGTCATGTCGAGGGCCTGGCGTTGCATGCGCCCGCGCTGGCCGCCGCGCTGCAGGCGCTGGGCGCGGCCACCAAGGCGGCCTGGGTCGGCGGCGTGCCCGAGGAGGCGCTGGCCAACGCGACGCCTTACCTGCAGGCCTTCGGCCACACGGTGCTGGCGTGGATCTGGCTCGACGTGGCACTGGCCACCGCGGGCCGTGACGACGACCATGCGCAGGGGCAGCGCGCAGCGGCACGATACTTCTTCCTCCACGAGCTGCCCAAGACGACGGCCTGGCTCTCGGTGGTGGCCTCGCGCGACGCCACCTGCCGCACCATGCGCGACGAATGGTTCTGACACCGACGATGAGCAAGCAACGCCTCGAGACCTGGAGCTGGGTCCTCATCTACGGCGGCCTGCTGGCCGCCTGCCTGGGTTGGTTCCTGAGCCCGGTGCGCGGGCCCTGGGGCGAACTGCTGCTCACCGGCGGCGCTGCGGCGGCGGCCCTCGGCGTCGTCCTGATCGTCGTGCGCTCGCGCATGCAGTGAAGCTTTCTTCCGGAGACCCCAGGCCATGAGCACCCCCGTCCAGCAACTGTTCGACCTCAGCGGCCGCACCGCGCTCGTCACCGGCGGCTCGCGCGGCCTGGGACTGCAGATCGCCGAGGCCCTCGGCGAGGCCGGCGCCAAGATCATGCTGACCTCGCGCAAGGCGGCCGACCTCGAGGAGGCAGCGGCCGACCTGCAGGCCAAGGGCATCGACACGCGCTGGATCGCCGCCGACGCCAGCGCGCCGGCCGACATCCACCGCGTGGTCGGCGAGACCATGGAGCGCATGGGCCACATCGACATCCTGGTCAACAACGCGGGGGCCACCTGGGGCGCGCCGATGGCCGACCACCCGCTCGAGGCCTGGGACAAGGTGATGAACCTCAACGTGCGCAGCCTGTTCCTGTTCTCGCAGGCGGTGGGCAACGCCAGCATGCTGCCGCGCCGGCACGGCCGCATCCTCAACATCGCGTCGGTGGCGGGGCTGGCCGGCTCGCTGGAGATGGAGTTCATCGCCTATGCGACGAGCAAGGGCGCGGTGGTCAACTTCACGCGCCAGCTCGCCGGCGAATGGGGGCCGCAGGGCATCACCGTCAACGCGCTGGCGCCGGGCTTCTTCCCGAGCAAGATGACGCGCGGCACGCTGGCCGCGGTCGGCATCGACCAGCTGGCCTCGGCCGCGCCGCTGCGCCGCATCGGCGACGACGACGACCTCAAGGGCGCGGCGCTGCTGTTCTGCAGCGCGGCGGGCAAGCACATCACCGGGCAGATCCTCGCCGTCGATGGCGGTCTCTCGGCCGTCCACCACGGCGCCTGAACGGGTCGATGCGATGCTGAAGTTTCCCGTCCAGATCCCCTTCGTCGAGCAGCTCGGCCTCGAACTGCACCGCTTCGACCACGGCATGGCCGAGATCCGCGTCGACCTCGCGACCGCGCACCTGAACTCCTGGGCCGTGGCGCACGGCGGCGTGCTGATGACGATGCTCGACGTGGCGATGGCCCATGCCGCACGCAGCCTGCATGCCGAGGAGCCGGGGCAGGGGCCCGGCGTGGTGACGGTCGAGATGAAGACCAGCTTCATGCGCCCGGCCGAGGGCCGCCTGGTGGCCATCGGGCGCCTGCTCCACCGCAGCACCACGATGGCCTTCTGCCAGGCCGAGGTGCAGGACGAGGAGGGCCACCTGTGCGCCCACGCCACCGGCACCTTCAAGTACCTGCGCAAGCTGCCCGCCAAGGGGCGCCACACGAAGGACCTGCAGCGCACGGCCGGCACCGACATGCACCGCAAGGAGTGAACCGATGAGCACGACCAACCGCCAGTGGCTGCTGGCCTCCCGCCCGGCCGGCAAGCCCGCTGTCGACAACTTCCGCCTCGTCGAGGCGCCGCTGCCCGCGCTCGCCGACGGCCAGGTGCTGGTGCGCCACCATTACCTGAGCCTGGACCCGTACATGCGCGGCCGCATGAGCGAGGGCAAGAGCTACGCGCAGCCGCAGCCGCTCGACGCAGTGATGATCGGCGGCACCGCCGGCGAGGTGGTGGCCTCGCGCCATCCGCAGTACGCCGTCGGCGACGCGGTGGTGGGCATGGGCGGCTGGCAGGAGTATTCGGTCGTCGATGCGGCGCAGCGCGGCGCGCTGCACAAGGTCGACACCTCGCGCATCCCGCTCTCGGCCTATCTCGGCGCGGTGGGCATGCCCGGCGTCACCGCATGGATGGGGCTGACGCAGATCATCGAGCCCAAGGCCGGCGAGACGGTGGTGGTCAGCGCCGCCTCGGGCGCGGTGGGCGGCGCCGTGGGCCAGCTCGCCAAGGCGCGCGGCTGCCGCGCGGTGGGCCTGGCCGGCGGCCCCGACAAGTGCCGCTACGTGGTCGAGGAGCTCGGCTTCGATGCCTGCATCGACTACAAGCGGCACCCCGACCTGAAGTCGCTCTCGGTGGCCCTCAAGGAGGCCTGCCCGGGTGGCATCGACGGCCACTTCGAGAACGTCGGCGGCCTGATCCTCGACGCGGTGATGCTGCGCGCCAACGCGTTCTCGCGCATCGCGGTGTGCGGCATGATCGCCGGCTACAACGGCGAGCCGCTGCCGATGGCCCACCCGTCGCTGATCCTCGTCAACCGCATGAAGATCCAGGGCTTCATCGTCAGCGAGCGCATGGACCTGTGGCCGCAGGCGCTGGCCGAGCTGGGCGGCCTCGTCGCGACGGGCCGGCTCAGGTACCGCGAGACCGTCGCCCTGGGCATCGCCGGCGCCCCCGAGGCCTTCCTCGGCCTGCTCGAGGGCCGCAATTTCGGCAAGCAGCTGGTGAAGCTGATCTGACGCCGTGCGCTGGACCTGGCACCGCTTCGAACAGCTCGGCGTCGACGGTCTGTACGACGCGCTGCAACTGCGCTGCCGCGTCTTCGTGCTGGAACAGGGCCCCTACCTGGACCCGGACGGCCTCGACCGTCGGGCCTGGCACCTGCTGGGCCGTGACGAGGGCGGGGCGCTGGCGGCCTACCTGCGCCTGGTCGACCCGGGCGCCAAGTTCGACGAGCCGTCGATCGGGCGCGTCGTGACGACGCCCGAGACGCGCGGCACCGGCCTGGGCCGTGCGCTGGTGGCCGAGGGCGTGGCCGGGCACGACCGTCTGTTCCCCGGCTGCGGCAACCGCATCAGCGCGCAGGCGCATCTCGAGCGCTTCTACGAAGCCTTCGGCTACCGTCGCGTCGGTGAGGGCTACCTCGAGGACGACATCCCTCACCTCGAGATGTGGAGGGCCGCGCGATGAGCACCGGTACGCACGAAGTCTTCAACCAGAGCACGCCCTGGAGCGGCGTCAACGTGTTCGAGCGTCATCCGGCCCTGCAGGCCGCGCTGCGCGTGCACGCGCCGGGCCTGGACACGGCACGCCTGTCGGCGCTCGGCGCCGTGGTCGGCAGCGAGTCGATGCACACCCATGCGCGCCTGGCCAACCTGCACCGGCCGCAGCTGGTCAGCCACGATCGGCAGGGGCGCCGCATCGACCAGGTCGAGTTCCACCCCAGTTACCACGCGCTGATGGGTGCGGCGCTGGCGCAGGGCCTGCACGGCACGCCCTGGTCGCTCGGCCCGGGGGCGCATGTCGAGCGCGCCGCGGCCTTCATGCTTTTCACCGAGCTCGAGCCCTCGGTGCTGTGCCCGGTGTCGATGACCTATGCCGTCACGCCGGCGCTGCGCGACAACCCGGCGCTCGCCGCCGCCTGGACGCCGCGCCTGGCCGCCACCGCCTACGACCCGCGCCCCGTGCCGTACGACCACAAGGCGGCGGTGACGATGGGCATGGGCATGACCGAGAAGCAAGGCGGCTCGGACGTGCGCACCAACACCACGCGCGCGCTGCCCGAGGGTTCCACCGCCTGGGGCGAGGCCTATCGGCTGACGGGACACAAGTGGTTCTTCTCGGCGCCCATGTGCGATGCCTTCCTGGTGCTGGCGCAGGCGCCGGGCGGCCTGACCTGCTTCCTCGTGCCGCGCTGGCGGCCGGACGGCTGCGTCAACCCGATCCGCATCGAGCGCCTGAAGGACAAGCTCGGCAACCACGCCAACGCCAGCGCCGAGGTCGAGTTCGCGGGCGACGTGATCGGCTGGCGCGTGGGCGACGAGGGCCGCGGCGTGCCGCAGATCCTGGCCATGGGGGCGCTCACGCGCCTGGACTGCGCGCTCGGCAGCGCCGGCCTGATGCGTGCGGCGTTCACGCTGGCGCTGCACCACGCGCGCGAGCGCATGGCCTTCGGGCGCCGCCTGGCCGAACACGCGCTGATGAAGAACGTGCTGGCCGACCTGGCACTGGAAAGCGAGGCCGCCACGGCGCTGGCGCTGCGCCTGGCGCGCGCGGTCGACGCCAGCGAGCACGGCGGGCCGCCGTCCGAGCGCGCCCTGCGGCGCGTGCTCACGCCGATCGCCAAGTTCTGGATCTGCAAGCGCGGGGCGGCCTTCGCGCAGGAGGCGATGGAGTGCCTGGGCGGCAACGGCTACGTCGAGGAGGGCGGCCAGGGCGTGATGGCGCGCATCTACCGCGAGATGCCGGTGAACTCGATCTGGGAGGGCGCGGGCAACATCCAGGCGCTCGACCTGCTGCGCGCGCTGCGCAGCGCCGACGTCGCCGAGGCGCTGGCCGGGGAGCTGGCCCCGGGGCGCGGCGGGCACGCGGCCTTCGACCGCCTGGCCGCGTCGCTGCCGGCGCGCCTGGACGGCGCCGTGGAGGAGGCCGGCGCGCGCCGCCTGGCGCGCGACGTGGCCGTGCTGGTGCAGGCGGCGCTGCTGCGCCGCCAGGCCGGCGACGCCCTCTTCGCCGCCTTCTGCCACGCGCGCCTGGCCGAGGGCAGCGATGCGTTCGGCCTGCTCGCCGCAGACACCGACTTCGACGCCCTGCTCGAGCGCGCGCTGCCCGCTTGAACAGTTCACCAACGAGAGCCCGACCATGAAGATCTTCACCGGCCGCACCGCGGTCATCACCGGCGCCGCCTCCGGCTTCGGCCTCGAGCTGGCGCGGCTGGCCGCGCGCGAGGGCATGCGCGTGGTGATGGCCGACGTGAAGGACGATGCGCTCGGTGCTGCGGCCGCCGAGGTGGCCGCGCTGGGCGCGCAGGTGCTGCCGTTCCGGCTCGACGTGTCGAAGGCGGAGCAGGTCGAGGCGCTGGGCGCGGCGACGATCGAGCACTTCGGCGTGCCGCACCTGGTCATCAACAACGCCGGCGTGGCCAGTGGCGGCCTGGTCTGGGAGCACAGCGCGCGCGACTGGGACTGGGTGCTGGGCGTCAACCTGATGGGCGTGGCGCACGGCGTGCGCGTGTTCGTGCCGCCGATGCTCGCTGCCGCGAAGGCCGACCCCGCCTACGAGGGCCACGTCGTCAACACCGCCTCGATGGCGGGCCTGCTCAACGCGCCCAACATGGGCGTCTACAACGTCAGCAAGCATGCGGTGGTGAGCCTCACCGAGACGCTGTACCAGGACCTCGCGCTCGTCACCGACCAGATCAGCGCCTCGGTGCTGTGCCCGTACTTCGTGCCCACCGGCATCCACCAGAGCCACCGCAACCGGCCGGCGGACGGGACGGCCGCCGACGCGCGGCCCACGCGCAGCCAGCGCATCGCGCAGGCGATGAGCAGCAAGGCCGTCACCTCGGGCAAGGTCAGCGCGGCCGAGGTGGCCGCATTCGTGTTCGACGCGCTGCGCGCGCGCCGCTTCTACGTCTTCAGCCACCCGCATGCGCTGGGCGGCGTGCAGACGCGCCTGGAGGACATCCTGCAGGGCCGCAACCCGAGCGATCCGTTCGCGGCGCGGCCGGAGATCGGGCGCGAGTTGCGCGCCGCGCTGCGCGAGGGCGCATGAAGCCGCTCGCCCCACGGCCGGGCCGCCGCGACGAGATCGAGGCCTTCTGGCTGGCCTACCAGCGCGCCGGCCAGGTGCAGGTGCCCGGTTTTTCCGCCACCGCCTTCGGCCGCACGCGCGCCGTGGCCGACGAACTCGCGGCGCTGGTGCGCAGCGGCACCAAGCGCGCGCACGCCACGCTCGAGCGCGATTTCGACATCGAGGGCGACGAACTGCCGCGCCCCGGGGACCACGTGGTCGTGCTCGACGGCGAGGGGGTGCCCCAGGCCATCGTGCGCACCCGCCACGTCGAGCGCCGCCATTTCAACGAGATCGACGACGAGTTCGCGTTCGAGAACGGCGAGGGCGACCGCAGCCTGCACTGGTGGCTGGTGGCGCACCGGCAGGAGTTCGCCGAGCGTGCCGAGGCCGAGGGCTTCCAGGTCGGCGAGCGCGCGGTGCTGATCCTCGAGTACTTCGACCTCGTCTGGCCGCAGTAGGGACATGCGCTCGCCGCCGCGGCGCGGCGGGCCGCATTGGGCCCCGGGGCGGCCCGCATTGGCAGTGCGGGGCGCCGGCGCGACACTGCGGCTCCAGCCGTCATCCGTATCCAGGAAGCACGCATGTCCATCTCGCGTCTCGTGATTGCCGCGGCTCTCGTCGCGGCCGCCGGCAGTGCCTTCGCCCAGGCCTGCCCGGAGAAGAACCTCAACTACTGGCAGGCGTTCCCGCCCGGCGGCGAGAGCGACATCTCGGCGCGCCACCAGCAGGTGGTGCTGAAGAAGAAGTGCCCGGCCATCGACACCATCGTCCAGTACAAGGCCGGCGGCGGCGGGGCCATCATGTGGTCGAGCGCCAATACGCTGCCCGCCGACGGCCTGAACATCTACGGCATCAACCTGCCGCACGTGGTGCTGCAGCCGCTCGAAGGCCAGGTCCAGTACAAGACCGAGGATCTGGTGCCGATCTTCTGGTACCACTTCACGCCCGACGCGCTGGTGGTGCCCGAGGCGAGCCCGTTCAAGACCTTCGGCGACTTCCTCAAGGCCGCGCAGGCCAACCCCGGCAAGTTCAACCTCGGTGGCTCGGCGCTCAACAGCGCCAACCACGTGGCGCACGAGCGATTGAACCTGGGCTTCAAGATCAAGACCACCTACGTGCCGTACAAGGGCACCGGCGACCTGGCCAATGCGGTGCTCGGCAGCCAGATCGACGGCGCGATGACGTACACCGTGTTCGCGATCAACAACAAGAGCCGCGTGCGTGCGCTCGCGGTGGCCATGCCGCAGCGCCACCCGCTGCTGCCCGACGTGCCCACGTTCAAGGAGCTGGGGGTCGACTGGTCCGACGGCGCGATCCGCGGCATCGCGGTGCCCAAGGCCACGCCGCCCGAGGCGCGCAAGAAGCTGGCCGACCTGTTCGCCGCGCTCAATGCCGACCCGGAGATGAAGGAACTGGCGGCCAAGAGCGGCTTCGAGCTCATCAACATCGGCCCGGACCAGATGGACGCCTTCATGAAGGAGCGCATCCGCGTCTACGGCGAGACCGCCAAGGCCATGGGGCTGGGCAAGAAGTAGGCCGCGGGAGGGGCGGCGCACGGCCGCCGGGTAGCATCGACGCATGATGTCGCGCTCGCTGGCCGTCCTGCTCAACCTGGGCCATGCCGCCGACCACCTGTTCCTGCTGATCTTCGCCACCGCGGTGGCGGCGATCGCGCGGGACTTCGGCCTCGCGCGCTGGGAGGACCTGATGCCCTACGGCGCGGGGGCCTTCCTGATGTTTGGCCTGGGCTCGCTGCCGGCCGGGCGCCTGGGGGACCTGTGGGGCCGCCGCCCGATGATGCTGGTCTTCTACTTCGGCATGGGAGTGTCGGCGCTGGCGGTGGCGGCGACCCAGGGCCCGTGGCAGATCGCGGGGGCGCTCACCGTGATGGGCGTGTTCTCGTCGATCTACCACCCGGTGGGCATCCCGATGCTGGTGCAGCACGCGCGCAACCCGGGGGCCACCATCGGCATCAGCGGCTTGTCGGGCAACCTGGGCATCGCCGCGGCGGCCGTGGTCACCGGCGTGCTGGTGGACGTGGCCGGCTGGCGCGCCGCCTTCGCGGTGCCCGGGCTGGCCTGCATCGTGATGGGCTTCGTGTTCTGGCGCTGGGCGCCGCGCGAACACGAGCCGCCGGCGCGGCGCGCGCGGCGTGCCGAGGCGAGCCTGCCCCCCGGGCAACTCACCCGCGTGCTGGTGGTGATGACGATGGCGTCGGCCGCGGGCGGCCTGATCTTCAACCTCACCACCAACGGCAACGGCCAGATGCTGGGCGAACGCGTTGGCGCGCTGGCGCAGGATCCGTCGCGCCTGGGCCTGGTGCTGGGGGCGGTGTACGCGGTGGCGTCGCTGGCGCAGGTGGTCGTGGGGCGGCTGATCGACCGCTGGCCGCTCAAGCCGCTGTGGCTGGCCATCGTGCTGGCCCAGGTGCCGATGCTGGGGCTGGCGGCGGTGGCCTCGGGCTGGTGGGCCTGGCTGGCCCTGCTGGGTTCGATGATCTTCATCTTCGGTGCCATTCCCTTCACCGACGCCACCATCGTGCGCTACGTCGACGACCGCATGCGCAGCCGCGTGGCGGGCGTGCGGCTGGCAGTGTCGCTGGCCATCAGCTCGAGCGCGGTGTGGGCGCTCGGCCCGGCCGTCAAGGCCGCCGGGTTCGCGACCCTTTTCGTGGTGATGGCGGGCGTGTCGCTCGTCACGGCCGCGGTGCTGACCCTGCTGCCGGCCGAGCCGCCCCGCGTGCGGCCCGGGACGGCCTGATCCACGCTTCAACCCACGGGAGTCCTTCGATGCGTTACCGCAACCTCGGCCGCAGCCCCCTGCAGGTGTCCGAGCTGTGCCTGGGCACCATGATGTTCGCCGACCAGACCGAGCTGGCGGAGGCGCGCCGCATCGCCGACCACGCGCGCGACCACGGCGTCAACTTCATCGACACCGCCGACGTCTACTCGCTCGGCAAGAGCGAGGCGATGGTGGGCGAGCTGATCCGTGCGCACCGCCACGACTGGGTGCTGGCCACCAAGGTCGGCAACAAGATGAGCGACCGGCGCAACGAGCAGGGCTATTCGCGTGCCTGGGTGCTGCGCGAGTGCGACGCCAGCCTGCAGCGCCTCGGGGTCGACCACGTCGACCTGTACTACCTGCACTGCGATTACAACGGCATGGACCTGGAGGAACCGCTGCGCGCCATCGACGCGCTGCTGCGCGCGGGCAAGATCCGCTACTGGGCCGTCAGCAACTTCCGCGGCTGGCGCATCGCCGAGATGGTGCACCTGGCGCGTCAGCTCGGCATGCCGGCGCCGGTGGCGTGCCAGCCGTACTACAACCTGCTCAACCGCCAGCCCGAGGTGGAGGTGCTGGAGGCCTGCCGCCACCACGGCCTGGGCGTGGTGCCCTACAGCCCCATCGCCCGCGGCGTGCTGTCGGGCAAGTACGCGCCGGGCATGCAACCGGCCGAAGGCACGCGCGCCGGCCGCGGCGACAAACGCATGCTGCAGACCGAATTCCGCGAGGAGTCGCTCGCCATCGCGCAGACCCTGCGCGCGCACTGTGAGCGCAAGGGCGTGGCGCTGTCGCACTTCGCCGTGGCCTGGGTGCTGGCCAACCGCGCGGTGAGCTCGGTGATCGCCGGCCCGCGCACCTATGCGCAGTGGATCGAGTACCTGGGCGCGCTCGACGTGACCATCGACGCCACCGACGAGGCCCTGGTCGACTCGCTCGTGGCGCCGGGGCACCCCAGCACGCCGGGCTACAACGACCCGGCCTACCCGCTGGCCGGCCGCGTCGCGGACGGGAGGCCGGCATGACGATCACGATCACGCGCGACCGCTCGCGCAAGATGATGCACACCGTGCGCGTGCGCGGCCATGCGTTCACGGTCGACGAGCCAGCCACCAACGGCGGCGAGGACGCCGGCGTCACGCCGCACGACCTGTACGACAGCGCGCTCGGCGCCTGCAAGGCGATGACGGTGCTGTGGTACGCCAACCGCAAGCAGATTCCGCTCGAGGACGTCCAGGTCACGGTGGAGCGCGACGACAGCCAGGAGCGCCAGGGCACCTATCGCCTGAAGGCGACGCTGGCGCTGTCGGGGCCGCTGACCGATGCGCAGCGCCAGGAGTTGCTCACGGTGGCCGGCAAGTGCCCGGTGCACAAGCTGATGACGCAGGCCACCACCGAGGTGGCGACGGAACTCGCGCCTTGACGGCGCGCCTGCGTCGTGCATCCGCAGGGCGAAGGGGCGCCGTGGTGTTGGAGGGCCGGTGTCGGCCACAAGCAGGTATTCGCCAACGACCGGTCCGGGACGGCCTGATCCAGCGCCTTGCGGTGGATCCGAGAACTGAGCTGCCGATGGAACACTGCCCGAACTGCGGCGCCGGGGAACTGAAGATCATCGTGGCCAAAGACCCTCACCCACCTGGGGGCTGAATCCGCAGCCGCCGCCCAGGGGCCGGGCGCGCGAGGCAGGGCAAGACTCGCCACCTGAGCCGCCCCGGCCGTCACACGCACCCCGGCCCCAGGCTGCAGCGCCAAACCGCAGCCGCAGGAGCGCGGCGCCATCGGAATCAGGGCCAAACCTGAGGACGTAGTCACCGGCTGGTCACCAACGAGCGCTCGTGAGCGCTGAAGGGCCTGCCGAAGCAGCATTGCGTGGCGTCACGGTCACCAAATCCAAGCACCTCCGACCGCCGCAGGACCGTCACAGGTCGACCCCGAGGTCGTTCGAAACGACCTTGCCCACAAGGTGCGCCGCTGCAGTGATCACAACGAGCCGTCAGTCGCGCAGTTCGATCAGGCCCTTGGCGACATAGGTGTGGAAGTCACCGATGGGCATGGCTGCGGAGCCACGGGTCTCGCCGTCGGCCCAGCTCAGCGTGGCGTCGGTGGGTGTGGTGTTCACCTCCACCGGGCCCGGTCGGATGACGAGGTTGGCGCCGTCGCCTTCGCGGTACTCGACGTTGCCGGTGATCTGTGCGTTCCGGGTCATCGAGAACCCTGGTCAGTCCGACAGGACGAATGTGACCTTCAGGATCACCTTGTATCCCGTGATCTTGCCCTTGTCGATCGTCACTTCCTGATCCTTCACCCAGGCGCCCTTCACGTTCTTCAGCGTCTTGTTGGCGCGCTCGACGCCTTGTTCAATCGCGTGCTGGAAGCTCTCTCCGCTGACGCTGCTGATCTCTGTGATTCGTGCGACGCTCATGGCCTTGCCTTTCAAGGATGGAATCCTGTGGTCAGTCTCCGGCTTCTTCGCGCCAGGGTCTGTGCGCTGGCAGACGAAGGAAGGGTGTAAAGGACCACCCCGTGGTGATGTCGCTGCTGGCGTTGTGCCACGGCTGGCCGCGCAGATTGCGCCCCGGCGCGAGCGACTGCTTCGCGGTGGCCTGTTCAGCCAGGTGAATGTCGCTGAAGGGCCGACAGCCGCCACAGATGAATTCGTCCTCCACCACGCCGCGACTCACGCGGACGGGCGTACCTCGAATTGCGCGGGCACGGTCGCGGGTCGCGGCGCATCGCCGATCCGCACGCGCGTGACGCGTGCACTTGGCGGCCCGTGCTGCAGCCAGACCGTCAGGGCGGCAAGCGCCGCCTCGTCGCCCACCATCAGCGCTTCGACGCTGCCATCGGCGCGGTTGCGCACCCAGCCACGCACACCCAGGCGATCGGCTTCACGGCGGCAGCTTTCGCGGTAGCCGACGCCCTGCACGCGCCCTTCGATGCGCGCCAGTCGGCAGTGGAAGGAGACGTTGAGGGCCATTCGCGGGTCGGCGTGGGGCTTTCCGAGCATGCCACGTCGGGGCCTCCGGGCGCCGCGACCGGCTGTGCCACACTCGCGCCCTTTGTCCACTTCCGCTCTCGTGACTGCCTTGGAATTCGCGCCCCCGAACGCCGCCGACATCGCCCTCAAGATCTGCCGCCAGCTCGCCTCCGAACTGCAGGTGCGTCCCGGTCAGGTGGCCGCGGCGGTGGGCCTGCTCGATGGCGGCGCCACCGTGCCCTTCATCGCGCGCTACCGCAAGGAGGCCACCGAGGGCCTGGACGATGCGCAGCTGCGCGAGCTGGAGGCGCGCCTGGCCTATCTGCGCGAGCTGGAGGAGCGCCGCGGCGCCGTGCTCAGGAGCGTCGCCGAGCAGGGCAAGCTCACCGCCGAGCTGGCTGCAGCGATCGTCGCCGCGCCCACCAAGCAGGAGCTCGAGGACTTGTACGCGCCGTTCAAGCCCAGGCGCCGCACCAAGGGCATGATCGCCCGCGAGGCGGGGCTCGAGCCGCTGGCCGACCGGCTGTTCGCCGACCCGACGCTCGAGCCGCTGGCCGAGGCTGCGGGCTTCGTCAACGCGGATGCCGGCTTTGCCGACGCGCTCGCGGTGCTCGACGGCGTGCGCGACCTGCTGGCCGAGCGCTGGGCCGAGGACGCGGCCCTGGTAGGCAGCCTGCGCGAGTGGTTGTGGAGCGAGGGGCTCTTCGTCTCCAAGCTCGCCGCGGGCCGCGACGAGAACGCGCCCGAGGTGGCCAAGTTCCGCGACTACTTCGATTACAGCGAGCCCATCTCGCGCGTGCCCTCGCACCGCGCGCTGGCGGTGTTCCGAGGCCGCACGCTGGAGATCCTCGACGCACGCCTGGCGCTGCCCGAGGAGCCGGAGCCTGGGCAACCGGGTCTCGCCGAAGGCCGCATCGCCCGCCACCTGGGCTGGCGCCACGCCGCGCGGCCGGCCGACGACCTGATCCGCAAGTGCGTGTCGTGGACCTGGAAGGTCAAGCTCTCGCTCAGCCTCGAGCGCGACCTGTTCGGCCGCCTGCGCGAGGCCGCCGAGGCCACCGCGATCAGGGTCTTCGCCGACAACCTGCGCGACCTGCTGCTGGCCGCGCCGGCGGGCAAGCGCGTGGTGATGGGGCTCGACCCCGGCATCCGCACCGGCGTCAAGGTGGCGGTGGTCAGCGACACCGGCCGCGTGCTGGCCACGCACACCGTCTTCCCGCACGAGCCCCGGCGCGACTGGGAGGGCTCGCTGCACGCACTGGGCCGGCTGGTGGCCACGCATGGCGTGAACCTGGTCGCCATCGGCAATGGCACCGCCAGCCGCGAGACCGACCAGCTCGCCGCCGACCTGATCAAGCGCGTCCACGCCGCCGCGCCCGAGCACCGCATCGACAAGGTGGTGGTGAGCGAGGCGGGCGCGTCGGTGTACTCGGCCAGCGAGTTCGCGAGCCAGGAGCTGCCCGAACTGGACGTGAGCCTGCGCGGCGCGGTCAGCATCGCGCGCCGCGTGCAGGACCCGCTGGCCGAACTGGTGAAGATCGAGCCCAGGAGCATCGGCGTGGGCCAGTACCAGCATGACGTCGACCAGCACGGCCTGGCCCGCTCGCTCGACGCGGTGGTGGAGGACTGCGTCAACAAGGTGGGCGTGGACCTCAACACCGCCTCCGTGCCGCTGCTCACGCGCGTGTCGGGCCTGTCGGCCGGCGTGGCCGGCGCCATCGTGCGCTGGCGCGATGCCAACGGTCCCTTCGCCGAGCGGGCGCAGCTGCTGCAGGTGCCGGGCCTGGGGCCCAAGACCTTCGAGCAGGCCGCGGGCTTCCTGCGCATCCCGGGCGGGCGCAATCCGCTCGATGCCTCGGGCGTGCACCCCGAGACCTACCCGGTGGTCGAGAAGATCATCGCCGCCACCGGGCGGCCGATCGCCTCGTTGATGGGTGCGAGCGACGTGCTCAGGAAGCTGCGGCCCGAGGCCCTGGCCGACGAGCGCTTCGGCGCCATCACCGTCAAGGACATCCTGGCCGAGCTCGACAAGCCCGGGCGCGACCCGCGGCCGGACTTCAAGGTGGCGCGCTTCAACGAAGGCGTGCAGGACCTGAAGGACCTGAAGCCCGGCATGGCGCTCGAAGGCACGGTGACCAACGTGGCGCAGTTCGGTGCCTTTGTCGACCTCGGCGTGCACCAGGACGGCCTGGTGCACGTGAGCCAGCTCGCCAACCGGTTCGTGGCGGATGCGCGCGAGGTGGTCAAGACCGGCGACATCGTCAAGGTGCGCGTGCTCGAGGTGGACCTGGCGCGCGCTCGCATCGCGCTGACGATGCGCAGCGATGCGGGGGCGGCGCGCCCGGGCGAGGGCGGCGGGGGGGGATTCCGCGCGCCGCGACGCGACGAGCGGGCGCCGCAGGAGCGTGGCCAGCCCGAGCCCCAGGGGGCGATGGCCGCGGCGTTCGCCAAGCTGCAGCGGCGCTGAGCCGGCAGGGTTGCGGCACATGCACCAGACACCAAAAGCCCAGCCGCCCACGGTGGAACTGCCGCGGATGCCCTGGCGGCGCCGCCTGCTGCTGGTGCTGCTGACGCTGGCCACGTCGTCGACCCTGCTGTGGCTGTTGCTCGAGCGGCCCGGCGACTCGAAGCGCGGCCTGCCGCGGCCCGCGACGCCGGCCTGCGAGCGTGCACCCGGTGGCGGCTGCGTCGGAGGTCGCATCGAGGCCCTGCTGGTGGCGCCGCCGGTGCCATCGGCCGCCTCGGCTGCGTCCTCCGCCGGGCGGCGCTAGCATCCGCCCACCATCCTCAGGAGGTACCGATGAAACTTCGCTTTCCCTTGGCGGCGCTGGCCGCCGCTGTCGCGCTCGCCGGCTGTGCCGGCGCGGGCCCATACGGCGCGCACGGCCACCCGCACGGCGGCCCGTCGGCGATGGCCAAGCTCGAGCCCACGCGCGGCAATGGCACGGCCGGCATGGCGATGTTCCACCAGCGTGGCGACCAGTTGATGCTGCACGTGCGTGTGGAGGGCCTCAAGCCGGGCCAGGAGCATGGCTTCCACATCCACGAGAAGGGCGATTGCAGCAGCGGCGACGGCATGAGCACCGGCGGGCACTTCAACCCGCTGGGCAAGCCGCACGGCGCGCACGGCGTGGGCGAGCACCATGCCGGCGACCTGCCCTCGCTGAAGGCCGACGCCAGCGGCCGCGTCGACGTGCACGTCACGCTTTCGGGCCTGGGCATCGGCAGTGGCGCCACCGACATCGTCGGCCGCGGCCTGATCGTGCATGCCCAGCCCGACGACTACAAGACCCAGCCCACCGGCAACGCCGGCGCGCGCATCGCCTGCGGCGTGATCGCGAAGGCCTGAGCCGGTCGCATCCGGCCCCGTGAAGCAGAAGGCCGCCCTCGGGCGGCCTTCGTCGTTCAACGGATGGCGCTTACTGCTTGATGTCCACGCCGTAGAAGGTGTGGCGGCCGAATGGGCTGAGCTTGAAGTCGACGACTTCCTTGCGCACCGGCTTCAACTGCACCGCGTGGGCGATCGTGAACCAGGGCGCCTGCTCCTTGAAGACGACCTGGGCCTTCTTGTAGAGCTCGGTGCGCTCGGCCGGCTTGGACACCGACTTGGCCTTGATCACCAGGTCCTCGAAGGGCTTGTAGCAGAACTTGGCGACGTTCGAGCCATTCGTCTTGGCCGCGTCGCAGCCCAGCAGCGTGTGCAGGAAGTTGTCGGGATCGCCGTTGTCGCCGGTCCAGCCCAGCATGCCCATCTGGTGCTCGCCGGCCTGCATGCGCTTGCGGTATTCGCCCCACTCGAAGCTCTTGATCTCCGCCTTGACGCCGATCTTGGCCAGGTCGGACTGCATCAGCTCGGCGATGCGGCGCGCGTTGGGGTTGTACGGGCGCTGCACGGGCATGGCCCACAGGTCGGTGGCGAAGCCGTTCGGGAAGCCGGCCTGCGCCAGCAGCTTCTTGGCGGCTTCGGGGTCGAACGGATCGTCCTTGATGGCATCGTTGTACGACCACATCGAGGGCGGAATCGGGTTCTTGGCGGCGACGCCCGTCGTCAGGTAGACGCCGTCGATGATGGCCTTCTTGTTGATGGCCATGCTGACCGCCTTGCGCACGCGCACGTCGTCGAAGGGCTTCTTGGTCGTGTTGAAGGCGAGGTAGCCGACGTTGAGCCCGGGCTGCTCGAGCACGGTGACGTTCGGATCCTTGCGGATCGAGTCCAGGTCGGCCGGGTTGGGGTAGGGCATCACGTGGCACTCGCCCTTCTGCAGCTTGGCCCAGCGCACCGACGAGTCGGGCGTGATCGCGAACACCAGGTCGTCGATCTTGGCCTTGCCGCCGTAGTACTGGGCAAAGGCCTTGTAGCGGATGATGGCGTCCTTCTGGTACTGCACGAGCATGAAGGGCCCGGTGCCGATCGGCTCCTGGTCGATCTTCTCGGGCGTGCCGGCCTTGAGCATCGCGATCGCGTATTCCTTGCTCTGCACCCCGGCGTACTCCATCGCCAGGTTCGACAGGAACGGCGCTTCGGGGCGGTTGAGCACGATGCGCACCGTGTAGTCGTCGACCTTGTCCACCGACTTCAGCAGCTTGGGCATGCCCATGTCGTTGAAGTAGGAGTGGTTCGGGCTCGTGACCTTGAAGTACGGGTCGTTCTCCTTCCACTGACGTTCGAACATGAACAGGATGTCGTCGGCGTTCATGTCGCGCGACGGCGTGAAGTTCTTGTTCGAGTGCCACTTCACGCCGCGGCGCAGGTGGAAGGTGTAGGTCAGGCCGTCGGCGGAGATGTCCCACTTCTCGGCCAGGCCGGGCACGACCTTCGTGCCGCCGCGTTCGAAATCGACGATACGGCTGTAGATCTGGCTGTTGGCGTCGAACGAGGTGCCGGTGGTGTTGATGCCGGGGTAGAAGTTCTCCGGGCTGCCCTCGGAGCAGTACACGAGGGTCTTGGCCGACAGGCTGCCTGCGGCGAGCAGGGCGAGGGCGGCCGCGGTGGCAGCGCGCGTGCGAGCGAAGTGCATGGAGAGTCCTCTCTTGTGAATCGGAGCCAAGCGGGCATCGTAAGCGATCCCGCAGGCTGCTCCGTCGCCGCTGGATTGAGCTGGATCAGTCGCGCTCAGTCCGCCAAGCGCTCGGCATGGTGGCAGGCGACCTGGTGGTCGTCGACCGGGCGCAGCGACGGGCGTTCCTCGCGACAGCGCTCGGCCACGTGCGGGCAGCGCGTGCTGAAGACGCAGCCCGCCGGGGGCGCAAGCGGCGAGGGCAGCTCGCCCTTGAGGACGATGCGCCGCGCGCGCGCGAGGCCGGACAGGCCGGGCGTGGAGCCCAGCAGCGCGCGCGTATAGGGATGCAGCGGTCGCGCGAACAGGCTGCGCTTGGGGGCCTGCTCCATCACCAGGCCCAGGTACATCACCATCACCTCATGCGCGATGTGGCGCACCACGCCCAGGTCGTGCGAGATGAAGAGGTAGGCCAGCCCCAGCTCGCTTTGCAGTTCGTGCAGCAGGTTGAGCACCTGCGCCTGCACCGAGACATCGAGCGCCGACACCGGCTCGTCGGCCACCAGCAGTGCCGGATCGAGCATCAGCGCGCGCGCGATCGCGATGCGCTGGCGCTGGCCGCCCGAGAACATGTGCGGGTAGCGGTGCGCATGTTCGGGCCGCAGGCCCACGCGCGCCAGCATGGCCTGCGCGCGCTCGCGGCGCTCGGCCGCCGAGAACGGCGTGTTGATGGCCAGCGGCGTGGCGAGGATGTCGCCGATCTTGTGGCGCGGGTTGAGCGAGCCGTAGGGGTTCTGGAACACCAGCTGCACCGAGCGGCGCAGCATCGTGCGCGCGTCGGCGGGCGGGGCCACCGCGTCGACGCCGCGCAGCGTGAGCGCCCCGGCACTGGGCTTTTCGATCAGCGTGACCATGCGCGCCAGGGTGGACTTGCCGCAGCCCGACTCGCCCACCACCGCCAGCGTGCGGCCCGGCGCGACGCTGAAGGACACGCCGCCCACCGCCTGCAGCCGCGCACGCTCGCGCAGCCAGCCGCGCTTGATTTCGTAGACGCGGCGCAGATCGCGAGCCTCGACCACCGGGGGTGCCGCGCTCGTGCTCATGGCTGCAGCGCGCCGGCGGCGTCCGCCGCCAGGTTCAATCGGCCGTGCAGCGCGATGCGGGCCTCGCGCTGCGGGTCGCCCAGTGGGTGGTGGCAGCGCACGCGGCCGCCCTGCCAATCGCGCAGCGGCGGGCGCTCGGCGCGGGAGTGCTCGGTGGCGTAGCCGCAGCGCGGCGCGAACAGGCAGCCGGCCGGGCGGTCGTACAGGCCCGGCACCGTGCCCGGGATGCTGGCCAGCTGCGTGGCGCCTTCGCTGCGCTCGGGCATCGCCGCCAGCAGCGCCGCGGTGTAGGGGTGCTGCGGCGCCGCGAACAGGCTCTGCGCGCTGCGTTCCTCCACGACCTGGCCGGCGTACATCACGCACACGCGCTGCGCCATCTCCTCGACCACCCCCATGTTGTGCGTGATCAGCACCAGCGCCATGCCGCGCTCCTTCTGCAGCGTGCGCAGCAGGTCGAGGATCTGGGCCTGGATGGTGACGTCCAGTGCGGTGGTCGGCTCGTCGGCGATCAGCAGGCGCGGGTTGCAGGCGATGGCCATGGCGATCATCACGCGCTGGTTCATGCCGCCCGACATCTGGTGCGGGAAGTCCCTGAGCCGGCTCGACGCCGCCGGGATGCCCACCAGCTCGAGCAGTTCGGTGGCGCGCTGGGTCGCCGCGCGGCGGTCCAGCCCCAGGTGCAGGCGCAGCGTCTCGGTGAGCTGGAAGCCGACCGTGAAGCACGGGTTCAGGCTGGTGGTCGGGTCCTGGAAGATCATCGCCACGTCGCGCCCGGTCAGCGTGCGGCGTTCGCGCGCCGACAGCGCGAGCAGGTCGCGTCCGGCAAAGGCGAGCCGCTGTGCACGCACGCGGCCCGGGTACGGCACCAGACCCATCAGCGCGAGCATGGTCACGCTCTTGCCGGAGCCGGACTCGCCGACGATGCCCAGCACCTCGCCCTCGTCGAGCGAGAGGCTCACGCTGTCCACCGCATGCATCGTCGCCCCCTGGCCGGGGAATTCGACGTGCAGGTCTTCGATCTCGAGCAGCGGCATGTCCAGGGGCCTTGGCTCAGCGCTTGAGCTTCGGGTCGAGCGCGTCGCGCAGCCCGTCGCCCAGCAGGTTGAAGGCCAGCACCGTGATCAGGATCATCAGGCCCGGGAAGGTGACGACCCACCACGCGCGCAGCACGAACTCGCGCGCATCGGCGAGCATGGTGCCCCACTCCGCGGCCGGGGGCTGCGCGCCCAGGCCGAGGAAGCCCAGCGCCGCTGCGTCGAGGATGGCGGTGGACACGCCCAGCGAGGCCTGCACGATCAGCGGCGCGGCACAGTTGGGCAGCACCTCGCGGAACATCAGGCGCAGACGTCCGGCGCCGGCCACCTGGGCGGCCACCACGTAGTCCTTGGCCGTCTCGCCGATCACGGCGGCGCGCGTGATGCGCACGTAGTGCGGCAGCACCACGAGCGACACGGCCAGCATCGCGTTCATCATGCCGGGCCCGAGGATGGCCACGATCACGATGGCCAGCAGCAGGCTGGGCAGCGTGAGGATGATGTCCATCAGCCGCATGATCGCGATCTCGATGGCGCCGCGCCAGAAGCCGGCCAGCAGGCCGAGCACGATGCCCACCACGATCGACAGCGCCACCACCGCGATGCCGATCACCAGGGACAGGCGGCCACCGTGCATCAGGCGCGACAGGATGTCGCGCCCGATCGCGTCGGTACCCAGCAGGTAGGCGGTGGAGCCGCCCTCCTGCCAGAACGGCGGCCTGAGGAAGGCCTGGTTGTTGGTGAGATCGGGCGGGTAGGGGGCGATCCACGGCGCGAGTGCCGCCATCGTCATCACCGCCAGCACGATGACGAGGCCGGCCACCGCGCCGGGGTTGGCGCTGAAGTAGCCCCAGAACTCGCGCAAGGGCCCGGGCGGGGCCAGCTCCTGCGGCAACGGCAGCGCGTCGGCGGGCGTGCTCATGACGTGCGGGAGATGCGCGGGTTGATCACGCCGTACAGCACGTCCACGACCAGGTTGACGAGCATGACCACGCCGCCGAGCAGCAGCAGGCCGCCCTGCAGCACCGGGTAGTCGCGCCGTGCGATGGCCTCGATCATCCACTTGCCCACGCCCGGCCAGGAGAAGATCGTCTCGGTGAGGATGGCGCCGGTGAACAGCACGCTGACCTGCAGCCCGATCACGGTGACCACCGGGATCAACGCGTTGCGGAAGGCGTGCAGGCCCACCACGCGTGCGGCCGACAGGCCCTTGGCGCGCGCGGTGCGGATGTAGTCCTCGCCCAGCACCTCGAGCATGGCCGAGCGGGTCATGCGCGCGATGATGGCCAGCGGGTTGGTGCCCAGCACGATGGCCGGCAGCACGAGGTGGGTGGCGGCCGACTTGAAGGCGCCCGGTTCGCCGGACAGCCAGGCGTCCACCAGGTGGAATCCCGTCACCGGTTCGAAGAAGTACTGCACGCTGATGCGCCCCGACACCGGCGTCCAGCCCAGCTGCACCGAGAACAGCAGGATCAGCAGCAGGCCCCA
>DASTJE010000071.1:0-16395 GCA_035716845.1 Burkholderiaceae bacterium | reverse complement strand
CAAGCTCGGCTTCCCGCTCTTCCCCGACGCCACGCTCGAATTCACGCCGCTCGTCATGGTCCTCGCGGTGGCCAGCATCGTGATCGGCGCGGGGCTGGCCCTGGTGCAGGACGACATCAAGAAGATCATCGCCTACAGCTCCATCAGCCACCTCGGCTACGTGATGCTGGGCCTGGTGAGCCTGGACCTGCTGGGCATCCAGGGCGCCATCATCCAGATGGTGAGCCACGGGCTCACCGCGGCCGGCCTGTTCCTGATGATCGGCATGATCTACGAGCGCTGCCACACGCGCGACCTGGCGGCCTACGGCGGCCTGGCGCGCGCGCTGCCGGTGTATTCGGTGGCCTTCATGGTCCTCACGCTGGCCTCGATCGGCCTGCCCACCACCAGCGGCTTCACCGGCGAGTTCCTGGTGCTGCTGGGCAGCTTCAACGCCGCCTGGGCGCAGCACCTCAAGGGTGCGGACTTCGCGCTCTGGCCGGCCGTCATCGCCATCAGCGGCGTGGTGCTGGGCGCGCTGTACATGCTGCGCTTCGCCGCCAGGTTCCTGTTCGGCGAGGTGCGCCTGCCCGGCAGCGACCACGGCGCCATCGCTGACCTGGTGCCGCGCGAGAAGGCCATCCTCGTGGCCCTGATCGCCGCCGTGTTCTGGCTCGGGCTGTTCCCGGGCGACGCGCTGCGCAAGACCGAACCTGCCGCCCGCGCCTACCAGCAACTGGTGCAGAAGAGCCGCCTGCCCGCCGCGGCCACGGCCGAGGCCCCCCGGAGCACCACGCCATGAACCTGAGCGCCCTTCTGACGGGCATGCTGCCCGAGAACCTGCTGCTCGTCGGCATCGTCGTGCTGCTGGTGCAGGCCATCGTGGGCGAGCACGGCCGCGGCGCCGCGGCGCTGTCGATCGGCTTCGTCGGCGCGGCCGCGGCCTGCGCCGCCGTGCTCGGCCTGGCCGGCTTCGCGGGCACGCCCTTCGAAGGCCAGCTCTCGGTGACGCCCGCGGCCTCCTACGGCAAGGCGGTGGCGCTGGCGCTGGCGCTGCCGGTGCTGCTGCTGGCGCACGACGACCTGGGCGACGGCGGGCCGCTGTACCCGCTGATGCTGTCCTCGCTGTACGGCCTGACGCTGATGCTGGGCGCCGACAGCTTCCTCACCCTCTTCCTCGGCCTGGAGCTGATGTCGCTGCCGGTGTACGCGCTGGTGCTGATGGGCATCGCGCGCACGTCCGCCGCCGAGGCCGCGCTCAAGTACACGGTGCTCGGTGGTGCGGCCACCGCCACGCTGCTGATGGGCGTGTCGCTGCTGTACGGGCACAGCGGTACGCTCGCGCTGGCGGGTTTTGCCGGCGCGCTGGGCGGACACGACGCGATGGCCACGACGGGCGCGGTGATGGTGCTGCTGGCGTTCTTCCTCAAGGGCGCGGTGGTGCCCTTCCACACCTGGGCGCCCGACGCCTACGAGGGCGCGCACGTGCCGGTGACCGGCTACATGGCCGCCATCGTCAAGGCCGGCGTGCTGCTGGCCGCGCTGCGCCTGTTCGGCGACACGGCGCTGGCGGGCCCGATGGTGGGGCTGCTCGCGCTGCTGCCGCTGGTGTCGATCGTCTGGGGCAACCTCGCCGCGATGCGCCAGCCCAACCTGCGCCGCATGATGGCCTACTCGTCCATCGCGCACGCCGGCTACCTGTACCTCGCCTTCCTCGGCGCCGGGCCCGGGCGCTTCGCGTCGGTGTGGTTCTACCTGCTGGCCTACGGCGTGATGACGGTGCTGGCCTTCGCGCTGCTGCCGCGCCACGCCGACGACGTGCAGCGCGACACGCTCGAGCAGTTGAAGGGCCTGTTCCACCGCAGCCCCTACGCCGCCATCGCCATCGGCCTGGCCATGCTCTCGCTGGCCGGCATCCCGCCGCTGCCGGGCTTCGTGGCCAAGTTCCAGATCTTCCGCGAGGTGATGGCCGCCGGCCACACCGAGATCGCGGTGGCCGGCCTGGTGGGCAGCTACCTGGGCATCTACTTCTACCTGCGCGTGATCCAGTACATGTTCATGGCGCCGGTGGCCGCCGCGGCCGAGGGCAGCGCGCCGCCGCGCGGCGCGGCCATCGCGGCCAGCGCGCTGTGCCTGCTGCCGGCGATCGTCGCGGCGGTGCTGCCGGGCTCGCTGCTGACGCTGCTGTGATGTTCGCTTGACGGGCGCGCATCGGCGTGCTCCGGGCTGCGCGACTGGATTGCGATCTTGGGGTCCCATCTGGGACGCGCGCGCCGCACAATGCGGCGCGTCGCACCACGCCACTCCCCTCCATGCGATTTGCCGGCCGATTGAAGTCCTGGAACGACGATCGAGGCTTCGGCTTCATCGAGCCCGACCAGGGCGGCGATGAGCTCTTCGTCCACATCAAGGCCTTTCCCTCCGGCACGGGCCGGCCGGTGGCGGGCCAGCGGCTCACGTTCGAGGTCGAGCCGGCCCGCCACGGCAGGAAGCGCGCCATGCGCGTCCAGTACCCGACGGCGCCCCGAGCGGCCCCGTCCACCCGGGCGCCGAGGCCGGAGTCGCCCGCACCGTGGACGCTGCCGCGACTCGTCGTCCTTCCGCTCTTCGCGGTCCTGTACGTCTACGTCGCCCTCCGCTGGGGCTTCAAGCCGCCGGCCCTGCTGGTCTATGCCGCCGGCAGCCTCGCCACGTTCCTGCTGTACGCGTTCGACAAGAGCGCCGCCGTTGCGGGCCGCTGGCGCACACCGGAGAGCACGCTCCACGCCCTGGCCCTGCTTGGCGGGTGGCCCGGCGCACTGCTCGCGCAGCAACTGCTGCGCCACAAGACCGCGAAGCCGGCGTTCGTGGCCGCCTTCTGGGCCACGGTCGCCGTGAACGTCGCGCTGTTCGTGCTGTGGCACGCCGGCGTGGCGCTCTCCTGAGTGGCCGGCGGCGCCTTCGTGATTGGCGGGGGTGCACTCGCCCCGGCCAAGCGGCCCGACACCTAGACCGCCGTCCGCCATGCAGCCCTCCACCACCCTGCGCACCATCAAGCTCGTCCACACCCTGGTGTGGGCGGTGTTCGCCGGCTCCATCGTGGCCATCCCGCTGTGCGCGTACCGGGGCGAGCTGGCCCTGGCCTGGGGCCTGGTCGGCTTCGTCGCGCTCGAGGTCGCGGTGCTCGTGTTCAACCGCATGCGCTGCCCGCTCACCGACGTCGCCGCCCGCTACACCGCCGAGCGCCACGACAACTTCGACATCTACCTGCCGCTCTGGCTCGCGCGCCACAACAAACGGGTGTTCGGCAGCCTGTACGTGGCGGCGATCGCGTACACGGTCTTCGTGCAGGCGGCCAGCGGCACCTCAGGTTGAACGATGCCCGGATGAACGGCCCAGCAACACGCCGTGGAGCCCGCCTCCCTTTCCAGGTCGGGTTGGTGTGCTGCGTCCTCTTTGTGCTGGCGATGTTTGCCTTGTTTGCCACTTGGCGACCCGGTGCGCCGCGCGACGGACTCCTGATCGCGGCGTACTTGCCTGCACCCGTTAGCGCTGCGCTGTGCCGCGCGACAAGCCTGTGTGCGGCCAGCACGTCACCATGGCTGCAACGGGTCGTGCTGCTGGCAGGTGCGGCGCAGTGGTTCGCCCTGCCGGCATTCGTCGTCCGGCTGCTCTTCGATCCGGCGCACAAGCGATCCTGACTATGCAGTGGGCGCCACGCCGCGCACCGCCCAGGCCAGCGCCGCGTAGCTGCGCGGGCCGTCGGGCTCGCCGTCGAGGTAGGCCGCGCGCACCGCGGCCTCCAGGCGCCCGCGCGCTTCGGCATCGAGTCCGGCCACGTACTGCGCGCCCGGGCCTTCGCGGCCGACGTAGGGGCCCCAGTAATCGGCAAACGACGCGAAGTCCATGCGCACGACAAGCTGCGTGTCCTGCACCTCGCGCAGTCCCGCGGCGCGCCAGGCCGCAGCCAGCTCGCCCGGGCGCGTGAGCGGGCGCGTGTAGTTGCGTGCCCGCGCGGCGCCGCCGCCCACGGGGTCGAGCGAGGCGGCGGTGTCCCAGAACACGCGGTTGGCGACGAAGCCGCCGCGCGCGTCCCACACCGCGGCGGCCACCACCGCGCCCGGGCGCGCCACGCGCCGCATCTCGGCCACGGCGTCGGCGGTGCGCGGCACGAAGTGCAGCACCAGCAGCGCGAGCACGCGGTCGTAACTCGCGTCGGCTTCGTCCAGCGCGCAGGCGTCGCCGACGCGGAAGGCGAGCCGCGCATCGGTATGCGCGCGCCGCGCGTGCGCGACGTATTCGGGCGAGAAGTCCACGCCCTGCACCCGCGCCGGATTGCAGGCCTGCAGCAGCGCCACGCCGAGCGCGCCGGTGCCGCAACCCAGGTCGAGCACGCGTTCGCCGTCGCGGCAGCCGGCGAAGGCCAGGAACTGCGGCGCCAGGCGCCGGCTCCAACGGCCCATGGTCTGCTCGTAGCCGTCGCCATCGACGGCGGTAAAGGTGGACGATGCGTTCATGGGCGCGGCTCCCAGGGTTCGTGCGCACGCGAGCGAAGGCGGCGGCGCGCGCAGTGTGCCAGCCGCGCCGCGGGCCCGATACTCCCGCCACTCACGCAAACGCCGGCCATGCCCGTCAACGAACACCCCGATCCCTGCGCGCGAACGCCCGTCGCCCGCGGGCTGCGGGCCGGCCTAGCGGCGCTGCTGCTCGCTGCGCTCGCCGCCTGCGCGTCGTTGCCCGCGCATGACGACCCGCCCTGGGCGGCACGCCTGGACGGCGACACCATCGTGCTGTTCGGCGAGGTGCACGACAACGCCGCCCAGCACCGCCTGCGCCTGGCGATCCTGCGCCGCGCCGTCGAGCGCGGCTGGCGGCCGGCGATCGCGATGGAGCAGTTCGACCTGCCGCGCCAGGCCGACATCGAGCGCGCGCGGCGCGAGCGGCCGCGCGATGCGCAGCACCTGATCGACCGTGCCGCGCCGCGGCCCCTGCGCCCGGGCCAGGGCTGGGACTGGGCCTTCTACCGCCCCTATGTCGAGCTCGCGCTCGAGCACGAGCTGCCCTTGCTGGCGGCCAACCTCGCGGCCGAGGAGGCGCGGCGCATCGTGCGCGAGGGCCTGGCTGCGGCCTTGCCGGCCGAGCGCCGCGCCGCGCTCGGCCTGGAGCGGCCGATCGAGCCAGAGTGGCAGCAGGCGCAGGAGCGCGAGATCGACCACGGCCACTGCAACGCCTTGCCGCGCACGCTGTGGCCGCGCATGGCGCAGGCGCAGTTCGCGCGCGATGCGGCGATGGCCGAGCTGCTGCGCACGCAGGGCGCGCGCGGCATCGTGCTGCTGGCCGGCAATGGCCACGTGCGGCGCGACCTGGGCGTGCCGCGCTGGCTCGCGGCCGAGGCGCCGCGCGTGTTCGCGGTGGGGCTGCTGGAGGACGACGACCCGCACACGCCGGTGGCAGCCTTCGACGCCGTGCTGCGCACCGCGCCGGCCGAGCGGCCCGACCCGTGCGCGGGCTTGCGCGCCAGCCCACCGCCGCGCTGAGGCCGCGCGCCCCGCGCGGGGCGGCGCGTGAGGAATCAGCCGTCGAGTGGCACGCCCCCGCCCCAGTGGCTGACCCACTCGTCGAAGAGCTCCTGCTGCCACTCGCTGCAGGCGCGTTGCCAGCGCAGCCAGAAGTCGATCTGCAGGCTCTGGGCGTCGAGCACGGCGCGCGCAACGGCATCGGCCGCGGCGGGGTCGAACAACGGCGGCGAGGCAAGCATTGGTGCGCAGGGCATGACAGGTCTCCAGCGACTCCGCTGCCGCACCGTAGCCGCATGCCGCCGCGAAAACATTGAGCACCCTCACCGCGCGGCGCCGGCAGCGGCCTAGGGTGACGGCAACCGCAGCACCCACCAAGGAGGGTCCATGTCGTCCGCCTCGTTCTGCCGCGCCGCGCTGTCGCGGCTGGCCACCACGCTCGCACTCGCGCTGTGCGCCGGCACGGCCGCCGCACAGGCCGTGCCCGATCGGCTCGTCTTCTTCGGCACCAGCCTGACCGACAGCGGCAATGCGTTCACCTGGCTGTCGTCGCCCGCCGGCGCGGGCTGCGGCGTGCCGCTCAACACGCCGCCCTACGCCTTCCTCGACGACCTGCTGGTGCCGGACGGCGTCTATGCCGCGGGCGGCCACCACGTCAGCAACGGCGCGACCTGGGCCGAGGTCCTGGCGCGCTCGATGGCGCTCGGCGTGGCCGCGCGCCCGGCGTTCGCCAACCCGGGCACGCAGACGCGCAACTACGCGGTGGGCGGCGCCCGCGCGGTGGCCGGCTACCCGTGCCGCTTCAACCTGCCCGACCAGGTGGCGGCCTACCTCGGCGACAGCCCGCGGCCCACGCCCGCAACCTGGTTCGCCCTCGAGGTCGGCGCCAACGACGTGCGCGACGCCCTGGTGGCGGGCCTGCAGCAAGGCCCGGGCGCAGCCCAGGCGGTGCTGACGAATGCGCTGACCAGCCTGACGCAGCAGCTGGCCACGCTGCATGCCTATGGCGCACGGCGCATGGTGCTGCTGAACCTGCCCGACATCGGCGCCACGCCGGCGGTGCGCGCCTTCGGCCCCGAGGCGCAGTACGCCGCCGGCCTGCTGGTGGGCGCGTACAACCAGGGCCTCGCCGGCCTGCGGCTCACGACCTGGGCCGCGCTGATGCCCGACGCCGACATCCGCATCGTGGATGCCTACGGCACGCTGCAGTCGGTGCTGGCGCAACCGGCCGCCTTCGGCTTCAGCAACACCACCGACCCCTGCCTGACGCCCGGCCTGCCGCCCTTCCGCTGCGCCAACGCCAGCCAGTACGTGTTCTGGGACGGCATCCACCCGACCACGGCGGTGCACGCGATCCTGGCGCGCCAGGCCGAGATGGTGATCAGCGCGCCCTGAACAGGGGCGTCGTTCAGTAATGCGGCGGGATCTCGTCGCGCAGGCTGCGCGGCGCGGCGGGGTCGTCCGCCGCGGCCGTCTGTCGGCGCAGGCGCACGAGTTCGTGCACCAGCGCGTCGATCTGCTGCTGCTGGCGCGCCACCAGGGCGTTCAGGCTGTCGACCAGATCCTCCAGGTAGGCGAGCTTGACCTCGAGATCCACGAAGCGCGCGTCGAGTTCGGGCGTGTCGTCCATGGCACGCGTCAGTCCACCCGCGCCGGCGCCTCGCGCACCGGGTCGTCGGGGCGCCGCGTCGCGAACTGCGCCAGCGCCACGCCGGCCAGCGTCAGCAGCGCGCCGCCCAGCTTCGCGAGCGTGAAGCGCTCGCCGCCGATCCACCAGGCCACGGCGCCGGCCACCAGCGGCATCAGGTACTGCAGCGGCGCGGTGCGGCCCACGCCGCGCTGCTCGTTGACCCAGCCCCACACCAGCCAGCCGAGGAAGGCCGACACCAGCGCGGCCCACAGCAGCAGCGTCCAGTTGAAGGCCCCCATCGTCGCCCAGGGCGCGTCGAGCGCCGCGGGCAGGCCGAGCAGGACGAGGCCCGGGCTGCCGGCCAGCGTGGCATAGGCCATCACCGCGATGCCGCCGTGGCGCTGGATCAGCGGCTTGGTCATCACCGTGTAGTACGAGAACAGCGAGGCCGAGCACAGCATCATCAGGTCGCCGCCGGTGGCGGCCCACTGGCGGCCCAGCAGCTTGTCGGACAGGAACACCAGCACGCCGGCGCAGGCCATCGCCACGCCGGCCACCTGGCCGCGCGTCAGGCGCTCGAGCCCCACCGCGTGCAGGATCAGCAGCGTGAACACCGGCCCGCAGGCCATGATCAGCGCGCTCGAGAACGCGGTGGACCAATGGATGCCGAAGGTCACCATGGCCACGTGCAGCGTGTGCGCGAGCAGGCCCAGCCAGGCCAGGCGCAGCACGTCGGCGCGCGGCAGCACCGGCCAGCGCCCGCCGTTGACGTACAGCAGCAGCAGCGCGGCGCACAGCGGCATCAGCAGGTAGCGCGCGAACAGGAAGGCGCCGGGCGACAGCGCTTGGAACAGCGTCTTCTGCACCGTGAAGTTGGCACCCCAGACCGCCACCACGGCGACGCCGGCGGCCAGCGCGAGCTGGGCGTGCGTGGGCTCGGGGCGGGCGGCCGTTGCGGCGGCGGGCGGGACGGGGTTCATGCGCTCGGCGGCCATTGTCGCCGCGGACGCGGCGGACGCCACGTGCGCGCTTGCGCGAGAATGCCGGCCCACGGAGTCCGTCATGCCCATCTACGAATACGCCTGCCAGGATTGCGGCCATGCCTTCGAGGCGCTGGTGCGTTCGAACACCGTGCCCGAGTGCCCGCAGTGCCACTCCACCCAGCTCGCCAAGCAGCTCTCGGCGCCCGCCGCGGTGGGCGCCGCGGCGGCGCCGACGCCGGCCATGGCCGGCCCCTGCGGCAGCTGCGGCCACCCCGACGGCCCGGGCGCCTGCCACCTGCACTGACGCCGCCGCGCGCGCTTGATCGCACGCCGCCGGCTTGTTGAGCCGGGTCATCGTACGGGGGGCCGGAAGGTCCACTGTGATCGCAACGGCATTGCGGCGCGGACCCGACGTGCAAGCCGCTGCAGGGGCCGGGCCAGGGGCCCGCGCCGAGATTCCGGCGCCCTGCATGGAGATCACGATGAAGCTCACTCCCCGCAGCGCGGCGCTGGTGTTCGGCGCCCTGTGCATGGCCACGGGCGCGCTGGCCCAGCCGCGCATGGACTACGGTCGCGTCGAGTACGACGCACACTGCGCGATCTGCCATGGCAGCTCGGGCAAGGGCAACGGCGAGATGCGGCGCTTCCTGACGCAGTCGCCGAGCGACCTGACGACGATGGCCAGGCGCAACGGCGGCGCGTTCCCGAACCAGCTCGCCTGGGACATCATCGACGGCCGCAGCGCCACCGAGATCGGCGCGCACGGCACGCGCGCGATGCCGGTGTGGGGCCAGCGCTACCGCCAGGAGGCGCTGGCGCAGGCCGTCACCGCCGGCGAGCCCGAGTGGTACGTGCGCAACCGCATCGTCGCCCTGCTCGACTACCTGTCGCGCGTCCAGGAACGCTGAACGCGCGGTTCACCTGTCCCCGGCGACGAGCCTGCCGCCGGCGGCCTCGCGCCGCCGCAGCAGCGCGTACACCGCCGGAACGATGAACAGCGACAGCAGCGGCGCGGTGACCATGCCGCCCAGCATCGGCGCGGCGATGCGGCTCATGACCTCGCTGCCGGTGCCGCTGCCCCAGACGATGGGCACCAGGCCGGCCAGGATCACCGCCACCGTCATCGCCTTGGGCCGCACGCGCAGCACCGCGCCTTCGCGGATGGCGTCGTCCACCAGCGCGGGGCTGGCGCTGGCGCCGGCGGCCAGCCGGTCGGCCAGTGCGTGCTTGAGGTAGAGCAGCATCACCACGCCGAACTCGGCCGCCACGCCGGCCAGCGCGATGAAGCCCACGCCGGTGGCGATCGACAGGTGGTAGCCCATCAGGTACAGGAACCACACCCCGCCGGTGAGCGCGAAGGGCAGCGTGCCCATGATCAGCACCGCCTCGTCGACGCGCCGGAAGGTCAGGTACAGCAGCACGAAGATGATCAGCAGCGTGGCCGGCACCACCACCTTGAGCCGCGCGTTGGCGCGCTCGAGGAACTCGAACTGCCCGGAGTAGGCGACGCTCATGCCGGGCTCGAGTTGCACGTCGCGCGACACCGCGGCGCGCAGGTCGTGCGCCACCGAGGCGAGGTCGCGCCCGCGCACGTCCACGTAGACCCAGCCCGAGGGCCGCGCGTTCTCGCTCTTCAACATCGGCGGGCCGTCGCTGACGCGGATCTTCGCCACCGTGCCGAGCGTGATCTGCTGGCCCATCATCGTGACGATGGGCAGCGCGGCCAGCTTCTCGGGCGAGTCGCGCCACTCGCGCGGGTAGCGCAGGTTGATCGGGAAGCGCGCCAGCCCCTCCACCGTCTCGGCGATGTTCTCGCCGCCCACCGCGCCGGCCACGATGTCCTGCACGTCGGCGATGTTCACGCCGTAGCGCGCGGCCGCGGCGCGGTCGATGTCGACGTCGATGTAGCGCCCGCCCGTGAGCCGCTCGGCCAGCGACGAACTCACGCCCGGCACGCCCTTGGCCACCTGCTCGATGCGCAGCGCCACGCGCTCGATGGCCGCCAGGTCGCTGCCCGTGACCTTGACGCCGATCGGGCTCTTGATGCCGGTGGCCAGCATGTCGATGCGGTTGCGGATCGGCGGCACCCAGATGTTGGCCAGGCCCGGGATCTTCACCGCCGCATCGAGCTCCTCGACGATGCGCTCGGGCGTCATGCCGGGCCGCCATTGCTCGCGCGGCTTGAGCATGATGGTGGTCTCGAACATCTCGAGCGGCGCCGGGTCGGTGGCGGTCTCGGCACGGCCGGCCTTGCCGAACACGCGCTCGACCTCGGGCACCGTCTTGATCATGCGGTTGCTGATCTGCAGCAGCTCGGTGGCCTTGGCCGCCGACAGGCCCGGCAGCGCCGAGGGCATGTACAGCAGGTCGCCCTCGTCCAGCCGCGGCAGGAACTCGCCGCCCAGGCGCGCCAGCGGCCACGCCGTGGTGGCCAGCGCGAGCACCGCCACCACGAGCGTCGTCTTCGGGGCACGCAGCACCGCTTCGAGCAGCGGCCGGTACAGCGCGATCAGGCCGCGCGTGATCGGGTTCTTCCGCTCGTCGGGAATGCGGCCGCGGATCCACGCCACCATCAGCACCGGCACCAGGGTCACCGACAGCGCGGCCGCCGCCGCCATCGCATAGGTCTTGGTGAACGCGAGCGGGCCGAACAGCCGCCCCTCCTGCGCTTCGAGCGTGAACACCGGGATGAAGGACAGCGTGATGATCAGCAGCGAGAAGAACAGCGCCGGCCCCACCTCGACCGCGGCGGCGGTGATCACCTCGCGGTGCTCGGCGCCCTCGAGCTTCGCGCCCGGGTGCGCGTGCTGCCACGCCTCCATCTTCTTGTGCGCGTTCTCGATCATCACCACCGCGGCGTCGACCATCGCTCCGATGGCGATGGCGATGCCGCCCAGCGACATGATGTTGGCGTTGATGCCCTGCCAACGCATGATCAGGAAGGCCGTCATCACCCCCAGCGGCAGCGCGATGATGGCCACCGCCGAGCTGCGCAGGTGCCACAGGAACACCACGCACACCAGCGCGACGACGATGAACTCCTCGATCAGCTTGTGCGAGAGGTTCTCGATGGCGCGCTCGATCAGCGCGCTGCGGTCGTAGGTGGTGACGACCTGCACGCCCTGCGGCAGGCTCTTCTGCAGCTCGGCCAGCTTGGCCTTGACGGCGTGGATCGTCTCCTGCGCGTTCTTGCCCGAGCGCAGGATCACCACGCCGCCGGTGACCTCGCCCTCGCCGTCGAGTTCGGCGATGCCGCGGCGCATCTCCGGGCCGACCTGCACCGTGGCCACCTGGCCCAGCAGCACCGGCACGCCCATGCGGTTGGCCAGCGGCACGGCGCGGAAGTCGTCCAGCGTCTTGAGATAGCCGCTCGCGCGCACCATGTACTCGGTCTCGGCCAGCTCGAGCACCGAGCCGCCGGTCTCCTGGTTGCCCATCATCAGCGCCTGCTTGACCTGGCCCTGCGTGACGCCGTAGGCCGCGAGCTTGAGCGGGTCGAGCACCACCTGCACCTGGCGCACCATGCCGCCCACGGTGGCCACCTCGGCCACGTTGGGCAGCGCCTTCAACTCGTACTTGAGGAACCAGTCCTGCAGCGCGCGCAGCTGCGACAGGTCGTGCCGTCCGCTCCTGTCCACCAGCGCGTACTGGAAGATCCAGCCGACCCCGGTCGCATCGGGCCCGAGCGAGGCCTTGGCCGCCGCGGGCAGGCGCCCCTGCACCTGGTTCAGGTACTCGAGCACGCGCGAGCGCGCCCAGTACATGTCGGTGCCGTCGTCGAACAGCACGTAGACGAAGCTGTCGCCGAAGAACGAGAAGCCGCGCACCGCCTTGGCCCCCGGCACCGACAGCATCGTCGTGGCCAGCGGGTAGGTGACCTGGTTCTCGACGATCTGCGGCGCCTGCCCCGGCAGCGTGGTGCGGATGATGACCTGCACGTCCGACAGGTCGGGCAGCGCGTCGACCGGCGTGGTGCGCACGCCCCACAGGCCCGCGGCGGTGAGGAACAGCGTGGCCAGCAGCACCAGGAAGCGGTTGCCCACCGACCAGCGGATGAGTGCGGCGATCATGGCGAGACCTTCTGGATCGCGGTGATCACCGCCTCGTCGCCCTGCTGGCGGAAGCTGAAGTGCACGCGGTCGCCCGCCTTCAGGCCCTTGGCCAGGCCGGGCTGCGCGAGCTGGAACGGCATCGTCATGGCCGGCCACTTGAGCGCCGGCACCGCCTCGTGCTGCAGCGTGATCACGCCCCCGGCGGCGGCCTCGCTGACCACGCCGTTGACGTGGTGCTCGGCGGCAGCCGCGGCCGCGGCCGGTGCGCTCGCCGGCGTGGCCGCGCGCGCGGTGACGCCCTGCAGCGTGGCCTCGGAATCGATCAGGAACTGGCCCGAAGCCACCACCTGCTGCCCGGCCTCGATGCCCTTGCGCACCACGATGCGCTCGCCGACCTCGGGGCCGAGCTCCACCTCCACCGGGCGGTAGCGGCCCGGGGCGTCGAGCAGGTACACCAGCGCGCGGCGACCGGTGCGCACCACGGCCTCGGCCGGCACGGTGACGGCCTCGCCCTGCGACGCACCCTTGAGCCCGACCTGCGCGAACATGCCGGCGCGCAGCTTCAGCCCCGGGTTGGGCAACTCGACGCGCACGCGCACGGTGCGCGTGTCGCGGTTGGCCTCGGGCAGCACCGCCGCCACCTTGCCGGCGATGGCCTGCCCCGGCGTGGCCGGCAGCCGCACCTCGGCCGCCTGGCCGGGCGCGATGCCGGCGGCCAGCGCCTCGGGCACCGCAGCCTCGACCCACACCGTCGAAAGCCCGTTGATGCGCGCCAGGTTCATGCCCATGCCCACCGTCATGCCCGGGCGCACCATCAGCTCGGCGAGCAGGCCGCCGATGGGCGCGGTGAGCGTCTGGATCGGCTGCGGCTTGCCGCTCGCGGCCACCTGCTCGACCAGCGCCGCGGGCATGCCCAGCAGCACCATGCGCTGGCGCGCCGCCGCGGTGAGTGCGGCGTCGCCGGTGGACTTGACCGCGAGGAACTCCTGCTGCGCGGCCAGCCACTCGGGCAGCAGCACGTCGGCGATCGGCGCCCCCGCGGCGATCACGTCGCCCGGCGCGCGCGCATACACGCGCTCGACATAGCCGCCGGCGCGCGACTGCAGGATCGCCACGTCGCGCTCGTTGAGCATCACGCTGCCCACGGCATCGATGGTGGCGGCCAGCGCGCGGCGGTCGGCCACCGCCACGCGCAGCCCGAGCGACTGCTGCGCCGCCGGACTCACCGTCACGCCGGGGGCGGCGTTGGCGTCGGCCTCGTCGGCGTACTTGGGCACGAGCTGCATGTCCATGAAGGGCGACTTGCCGGGCTTGTCGAACTTCTGCGTCGGCACCATCGGGTCGTACCAATAGAGCACCTTGCGCTCGCCGGCGGCGCCCGAGGCGGCCGCTGCGGCGGCGGTGGCCGGCGCCGCACCGGCGCCGTGCGCCGCGCTGCCGCGCCATTGCGAAAGTGCCCAGCCGCCGCCCAGGCCGGCTGCCAACCCCAAGGCCAGCATCACGGCGCCGGCGATCACGGTGTTGCGGTTCGTCGTCGTCATGGCGTCACTCCCGTTGCGTCCTGTCCCAAGGCGCCGACCATCGCGGCCAGCCGCACGCGCATCGCGGCGCGCTGCCCTTCCAGCTCGATCACCTTCATGCGCGTCTCGACGGCCTGCGTGCGCGCGGCCAGCACGGCGCCGAGGTCGTTGCGACCGGCCTGGTAGCCGGCGGTCAGCAGCGCCACGCGCTCGGCGGCCAGCTGCGTGCCGGTGCCGGCCAGGCGGGCGTGCATCGCGTCCATCGCCGCCAGCTCGGCCAGCATCGCGTCCACCTCGGCCGCGAGGCGTCGCGCCAGCTCCTCGCGCTCGGCCTCGATGCGGTCGGCCGCGCGGCGCTTCTCGTCGGCCAGCGGCTGCTGGCGGCGCCCGGCCTGCCACGGCAGGTCGAAGGTGAGCATCAGCGAGACCATGTCGTCGTAGCGCGGACGGCGGTTGAGCACCACCTCCCATCCCCAGTCGCCGCGGCGCTCGGCATCCATCTCGGCGGCCTCGGCCGAGGCCATCGCGCGCATCGGCGCATAGGGCTGCAGCTCGGGCGCCTCGGCCACGCGCGCGCGCAGCGCGGCCGCGTCGACCACAGGCAGCGCCGGCGCACCGGCCAGCGGCTCGGCCGCACGCTCGCCGACCCAGCGGCGCAGCTCGGCGCGCGCCTTGGCCACCTCGCCGGCCAGCGTGTCGCCGCGGTCGGCAATCATCAGCGCCTCCTGGCGCGCCATCGTCATGTCGGCCGGCATCGCCCCCATCGGGCTGGCGATGCGCGCGACGAGCGTGTCCTGCAGCAGGCGGTTCTCGCGCTGGAAGTCGGCCACCAGCGCCCGGCGCTGCTCGGCGTAGTACGTGCCGAGCCAGGCCAGCGCGGCGTCGCGCTGCGCCATCACCGCGGTGGCGGCGAGCATGGCGCGCTCGCGCTCCACACGGGCCTGCCCCATCGCCACGCGCGCCTCGCGCTTGGCGCGGTTGGGCACCTCCTGCATCAGCGACAGGCGCTGCATCGTGCCGGCATCGCGCGTGGTGGTCCAGCGGTCGGGGCCGTTGACGGGCACGTTGTCCAGGCCGACGGTCAGGCGCGGGTCGGGCAGCGTGTCGGCGGCCACCAGCGCAGCGCGCGCGCCATCGACGCTGGACCTCTGCGCGCGCACGCCCGGCGCGCCATCGCGCGCCAGGGCCATCGCCTCGGCATAGCCCAGGCCGGCGGCCGGGGCGGTGAAGGGCAAGCCTGCGGCGGCGGCGCACAGCAGCGCGCGCAGGGCAAGACGGGTTCGGGACGACATGAAGGGCTCTCCCAGGGCAAGCAAGAACGGGCACGGCCATGCCGGGGGGCACGGCGACACCGGCGCGCGGCCTCACGGCACGGCGCCGGGGGGCATGCACGCGCTAGTTGCGCAGGACGAGCAGCGAAAGGTACAGCGGCGGCGTGCCCGACGGTGGCCCCGTCCACTGCACGGCCGCAGGCGCGGGCATGTCGCGGCGGGCGACCGTGAGCTCGCCCACGCGCAGCCAGCGCGCATCCAGCAGCGCCGGCGGCGGCACGCTGGCCGCAGCGCCGCCGCTGTTGAGCGAGGTCTGCCCGGCCTCGCAGTGCGCCTTGCACAGCAGGGGCTGGGCGAGGTCGCCCGCAGCGGCCGCGGCAACGGCATGCTCGCCGCAATCGCCAGCCTGCGGCAGCGGCGCCTCGGCCGCCGGCAGCATGCAGGCGTAGGCCGACGCCGCCACCTGGCCGGCCAGCATCAGGGCGGCCAAGCCCACGGCAATCCAGCGGTGACGACGGATCCACGCTCGCATGGCCCCAGTCTAGGCCCTCGCCACGCCGCCCGCTTGCACTGGATCAAGCGTGCCCGAGCCCCTACACTGCCGCGGCCATGCTCCCGGACCCTGCCGCCCTGCCGCCAGAGCACGCCCGCACCCCGTGGCGGCGGCTGCGGGCCCAGACCTTCGCGGTGCTGCACGCGCCCGACCCGGGCAACCGGGTGGCGCGCTGGGTCAACTACCTGCTGGCCACGCTGATCATCGCCAACGCGACGGCCATCACGCTGCAGAGCCTGCCGCGCATCGACCCGGCCTTCGACGCCGCGCTGCACCAGTTCGAGATGCTGTCCACCGCGATCTTCCTGGTGGAGTACGTGGCACGCGTGTGGACCTGCGTCGAGCAGCGCCGCCTGGCGCACCCGCTGTGGGGGCGGCTGCGCTTCATGGTGCAGCCGCTGGCGCTGATCGACCTGATCGCGGTGGCCACCTACTGGACGCCGTGGGACCTGCGCTTCCTGCGCGTGATCCGCCTGGTGCGTCTGCTCAAGATCCTGCACCTGTACGAGTTCGAGGCCGCGCTCGAGCGCCTGGGCATCTCGCTGTCCAAGCGCAAGGAGCTGCTGATGGTGTCGGTGACGCTGATGGCGATGTTCGTCTACGTGGCCGCCGCGCTGCTGTACCAGATCGAGCATGAACGGCAGCCGCAGGTGTTCTCGAGCATCCCCGCCACCTTCTGGTGGGCCAGCGTCACCTTCAACACCATCGGCTACGGCGACATGGTGCCGCTCACCTCGCTGGGCAAGCTGTTCGCGGGGCTGGTGTCGGTGTTCGGCATCGGCGTGTTCGCGCTGCCCACCGCCATCGTGATCGCCGCCATCATCGAGTCGAGCAGCTCGGGCATGCCCTACGTGTGCGATGAATGCGGCCACCACGGCACGACGGCGCATGCGCATGCGCATCACAAGGCGG
>DASTJE010000070.1:0-3723 GCA_035716845.1 Burkholderiaceae bacterium | reverse complement strand
GCCGTCGAGCTGCGGCAGCGTGAACACCTCGCCCGGCGCCGGATCGGCCTTGACCTCGGGCGCGAGGTCGATGAAGTCGATGCGGTTGACCGCCTCGTTGTGCTCGCGCACGTGGTCGTAGCTGCGCGTGGAGCCGGCGTGGTTGTTGAACGCGACGCACGGGCTGATGACGTCGAGGAACGCGGCGCCGCCGTGGCCGATCGCGCCCTTGATCAGCGGCACGAGCTGGCCCTTGTCGCCGGAGAAGCCGCGCGCGACGTAGGTCGCGCCGAGCTGCAGCGCCAGGCCGACGAGGTCCACCGGCGAGTCGTTGTTCGTCGCGCCCTTCTTGCTCCGGCTGCCGCGGTCCGCGGTGGCCGAGAACTGGCCCTTGGTCAGGCCGTAGACGCCGTTGTTCTCGACGATGTAGACCATGCGCACGCCGCGGCGCATCGCGTGCGCGAACTGGCCCAGCCCGATCGAGGCCGAGTCGCCGTCGCCCGAGACGCCCAGGTACAGCAGCTCGCGGTTGGCCAGCGCTGCGCCGGTCAGCACGCTGGGCATGCGGCCGTGCACGGTGTTGAAGCCATGGCTGGCACCGAGGAAGTAGTCCGGCGTCTTGGAGCTGCAGCCGATGCCCGAGAGCTTGGCCACGCGGTGCGGCTCGATGTCCATCTGCCAGCACGCCTGCACGATGGCCGCGCTGATGCTGTCGTGGCCGCAGCCCGCGCACAGCGTGCTGATCTTGCCCTCGTAGTCGCGCCGCGTGTAGCCCACGCGGTTCTTCTCCAGAGTCGGGTGGTGCAGCTTGGGCTTGGCGAGGTAGGTCACTTCACCGTCTCCTTGCTCGTCTTGGGCGTCACGATCTCGGCGTGCACATGGCGCGTGATCGCCTGGTGGATGAAGCGCGCGGTGATCGGCGTGCCGTCGTAATGCAGGATCGGCACCAGCTTCGCCGGGTCCACGTTCAGTTCGTTGAGCAGCAACGTGCGCATCTGCGCGTCGCGGTTCTGTTCGACGACGAAGACTTCGTCGTGGGCGGCGATGAACTCGGCCACGCTCTCCGGGAAAGGAAAGGCGCGCAGGCGCAGCGCGTCCAGCGGGATGCCGCCGCCATTGAGCAGGTCGAGCGCCTCGTCCATCGCCGCACTGGTGGAGCCGAAGTAGATCGCGCCCAGGCGCGTCTTTCGGGTCGCGCGGCGCTCCACCGGCGCGGGCACCAGGGTCGCGGCGGTGGCGAACTTCTGCAGCAGGCGCTTGACGTTGTAGACGTAGTCGGGGCCGGCCTCCGAGTAGCGCGCCTGCGGGTCGCGCGAGGTGCCGCGCGTGAAGTAGGCGCCCAACGTGGGGTGCGTGCCGGGCAGCGTGCGCCAGGGGACGCCGTCGCCGTCGACGTCCTTGTAGCGCGCGAACTCGCGGCCGGCCTCGAGCTCGGCCGCGCTCATCACCTTGCCGCGGTCCAGTCGGTGGGCCGGATCCCACTCGAAGGGCTGGCACAGGCGCTGGTTCATGCCGATGTCGAGGTCCGACAGCACGAACACCGGGGTCTGCAGCCGGTCGGCCAGGTCGAGCGCGGCGGCCGTGAAGTCGAAGCACTCCCTGGGGTCCTCGGGCAACAGCAGCACGTGCTTGGTGTCGCCGTGCGAGGCGTAGGCGCAGGCGAGCACGTCCGACTGCTGGGTGCGGGTGGGCATGCCGGTGGACGGCCCGCCGCGCTGCACGTCGACGATGGTGATCGGGATCTCGGCGAAGTAGGCCAGGCCGATGAACTCGCCCATCAGGCTGATGCCCGGGCCGGAGGTGGCGGTGAAGGCGCGCGCGCCGTTCCAGCCTGCGCCGGTGACCATGCCGATGGAGGCGATCTCGTCCTCGGCCTGCACGATGGCGTAGTGGGCGGCGCCGGTGGCCGGGTCGTGGCGGAACTTGCGGCAATAGCCCTGGAAGGCCTCGGCCACCCCGGTGCTGGGGGTGATCGGATACCAGGCGCACACCGTCGCGCCGCCGTAGACCGCGCCCAGTGCCGCGGCGGCGTTGCCGTCGACGAAGATGCGGTTGCCCACGCGGTCGCGCCGCGCCACCTTGAGACCCACCGCGTCGGGTGCCAGGTGCTCGCGCGCGAAGTCCAGCCCCAGGCGCAGCGCCTGCACGTTGGACGCCAACAGCTTCTCCTTGCCCTTGAACTGCTCGGCGAACAGCGCCTCGATCACCGCCGGGTCGATGTCCATCAGCTGTGCCAGCGCCCCCACGTAGAGGATGTTCTTGAACAGCTGGCGCTGCCGCGGGTCGCTGTAGGTGGCGTTGCAGATCGCGGTCAGCGGCATGCCCACGTTGTGCACGTCGCGCCGGAACGCGCTCTCGGGCAGCGGCTTGGTGCTGTCGTAGACGAGGTAGCCACCGGGCTCGAGTTCGCGCACGTCCGCATCCCAGGTCTGCGGGTTCATCGCCACCATCATGTCGATGCCGCCGCGGCGCCCGAGCCAGCCGCGCTCGGACACCCGCACCTCGTACCAGGTGGGCAGGCCCTGGATGTTGCTCGGGAAGATGTTGCGCGGACTCACCGGCACGCCCATGCGCAGGATCGCCTTGGCGAACAACTCGTTCGCGCTGGCCGATCCCGAGCCGTTGACGTTGGCGAACTTGACAACGAAGTCGTTGAGGGCTTCCAGGCGTTTCACTTTGGTGCAACCTCCATCGCCACGTTCAACTTCTTCGGAGCAGACCCTGAAACCGGCCCCGCATGGGCCATCGTCACCAGGAACTTCTGCATGTCCCACGCCCCGGTCGGGCAGCGTTCCGCGCACAGCCCGCAGTGCAAACACACGTCCTCGTCCTTGACCATCAGCCGTGCCGTCTTCAACGGCCCGCTCGCATACAGCGGCTGCGAAAGGTTGGACGAAGGCGCCTTCAGCCGCGTGCGCAGGTCGGCTTCCTCGCCTGCCGGCACGAAGCTGATGCAGTCCATCGGGCAGATGTCGACGCAGGCGTCGCACTCGATGCACAGCTTGTCGGCGAACACCGTCTGCACGTCGCAGTTCAGGCAGCGCTGCGTCTCCTTGTACGCCGTCGCCTCGTCGAAGCCCAGCTCGGCCTCGATCTTGATGCTGCGCAGCGCCTCCTCGGCCTTGGTCCAGCGCGTCTTGAAGCGCAGGTCGGCGGTGATCGCGTTGTCGTAGCTCCACTCGTGGATGCCCATCTTCTGCGACAGCACCTCCACGTGCGGCGCGGGTCGTTGGGCGATCTCCTCGCCGCGCAGCAGCTTGTCGATCGAGATCGCCGCCTCGTGACCGTGCGCCACCGCGGTGATGATGTTCTTGGGCCCGAACGCGGCGTCGCCGCCGAAGAAGACGTTGGGCAACGACGACTGATGCGTCTTCGCGTCCAGCACCGGCAGACCCCACTCGTTGAAGGCGATGCCGCAATCGCGCTCGACCCACGGGAACGCGTTCTCCTGGCCAACGGCGATCAGCACGTCGTCGCACTCGAAGGTGGCGTCGGGCAGGCCGGTGGGCACCAGCTTGCGGCGGCCCTTGGCGTCGTACTCGGCGCGCACGATCTCGAAGCTCATGCCCACCAGCTTGCCGCCCTTGACGAGGAAGGCCTTGGGCACGTGGTAGTTGAGGATCGGGATGCCCTCGTGCTGGGCGTCTTCCTTCTCCCAGGGCGAAGCCTTCATCTCCTCGAAGCCGCTGCGCACGATGACCTTGACGTCGGTGGCACCCAGGCGGCGGGCGGAGCGGCAGCAGT
>DASTJE010000069.1:0-15596 GCA_035716845.1 Burkholderiaceae bacterium | reverse complement strand
TGGGGCTGAAGACCGAGGTGCTGGCCTGGACCGGCGACGACCCGCACTTCCCGGCCGCACCCAACTGGCGCCGCGGCGTGCCGGCCGACCGCGTCGCCGAGCGGCTGAAGGCCGACCGCGAACGCTCGATCAAGGCCGTGTGCGTGGTGCACAACGAGACCTCCACCGGCGTCACCAGCGACATCGCCGCGGTGCGGCGTGCGATCGACGACGCGGGCCACCCGGCGCTGCTGATGGTCGACACCATCAGCGGGCTGGCCAGCGCCGACTACCGCCACGACGAGTGGGGCGTCGACGTTGCCGTGAGTGGATCGCAGAAGGGGTTGATGCTGCCGCCGGGCATCAGCTTCAACGCGCTGTCGCCGAAGGCGATCGAGGCCAGCAAGGCGGCGAAGATGCCGCGCTCGTTCTGGGGCTGGGACGAGATGGTCGAGATGGGCAAGGATGGCTACTTCCCCTACACGCCCAGCACCAACTTGCTCTACGGCTTGTCCGAATCGTTGGACATGCTGCTCGGCGAGGGGCTCGACCGCGTGTTCGCGCGCCACCGGCGCTGGGCCGCCGGCGTGCGCGCCGCGGTGCAGGCCTGGGGGCTGACCATCCAGTGCGCCGACCCGGCCGTGTACTCGCCGGTCCTCACCGGCGTGATCACGCCGCCCGGCGTCGATGCCGATGCGCTGCGCCAGCTGATCCACCGCCGCTTCGACCTCTCGCTCGGCACCGGGCTGGGCAAGGTCAAGGGCCGGATGTTCCGCATCGGCCACCTCGGCGACAGCAACGACCTGACGCTGCTGGCCACGCTGGCGGGCTGCGAGATGGGGATGAAGCTCGCCGGCATCGCGCTGGCCGGCAGCGGCGTGCAGGCGGCGATGGAGTACTTCGCCTCGCACCCGCAGGGCGCCAGCCTGGCCGCGGCGGCCTGACGCGGGGGCCGGCACCGGCCCAGCTTCTCCCTCCTCGGCCCGCGCCCACCGAGTGCCGTCGCACACGCCTGTCTGGCGGACCCAGACACCGGTGGAGGCGTCACCGTCGGTCACTGCCGTCGAGGCTGAGCGTGAGCTGCACGCGCCGCGGCGTGCCGGCGAAGCCCACCGCCTCCTGCCAGTGCGCGCCGGCCAGGTTGCGCACGACGAGGGCCCATTCGATGCCCCGCGCGGCGCGCCAGCGCCAGCGTGCGTCGAGCCGCGTGTACGCCTCGAGCCGTTGCGCGCCGGTGGGAATCGACGAGTCCTCGCGGGCGCCCACGTGGCGCAGCACCAGTGCGGCGTCGTGGGACGACCACGCGCCCGCGCCCTGCCAGCCGAGCGTGGCGTGGCCGAGATGCCGCGGGCGGCCGCGCGGCACCTCGCCCGAGGGCTCCACGCGCGCCGACAGCGCCGTGGCATCGGCGTCGAGCGTCCAGCCCGCGGCCGGCGCCATGCGCAGGCGCAGCTCCAGCCCGCGCGTGCGCAGCGCGGCGCGGTTGACCAGCGCCGGCGGCGGGCCGGGGTCGAAGTCGATGGCGTCGCGGTAGCGGCTCGCGAAGGCGTCGAGCGCCACTTCGCGCCACGCGCCGCGGCCTTGCCAGGCCATGCCGAGGCCGGCGCTGCGCGCATGCTCCGGCCGCAGCGCCGGGTTGCCGATCAGCGGGTGGCCGAGCGCGTACAGGCTGGGCTCCTTGAAGGCGCGCGCGGCATGCGCCTTCCAGCGCCACGCGCCGCCGCCAGGCTGCCACGACACGCCGACGAGCGGGCTGACGACCCGCGGGGCAGCGGCGGGCGCGTCGACGCGCAGGCCGCCCTGCGCGCGCCAATCTGCCGCCCAGCGTGCGGCCAGCTCCGCCCACATGGCGGTGGCGTGCCGACGGCGTTCGAAGCCGGTGGGCAGCGCGAAGCCGCCGAAGTCGAGCCGGCCCTCGGTGCGGGCGCGCTCGCGCGTCCAGCTGGCGCCGGTGGCCAGTGTGAGGGCTGCATCGAGCGGGCGTTGCCAATGTGCGTTCAGCGCCTCGCGGGTGAAGCGCGTGTGGGTGAGCGAGGCGGGCAAGCCCATCGGGTCGCGCACGCCCGGCGCCACGCCCGGGGCGTCCTCGTCGGCGCGCGCCGACAGCCGCTGCGCCTCCAGGCGCAGCACGCCCGCGCCGTCGAGCTCGCGGTCCCAGCGCAGGGCGAGGCGCTGCTGCAGCGAGGCCGTGTGCGTGAGGCCGGGCCGCGCGGCGTACATTGCACCGCCGCTGTCGTCGGGGAAGGCAGCGGCACGCCATTGCGCGTGGCCGAAGTCCAGGCGCCACGGCCCGTGCTGCACGGCCGCCGCGACCTCGCGCGCCCGGTAGTGGCTGCCGTCGTCGGCGGGCGGATCGTCCACCGCCGAGGCGGCCAGCGTCACGCCACCGTCACCGGCCAGCGGTACGGACAGGCGCAGCCGCGCCTCGCCGCTGCCGCCATCGTCGGCGCGCAGCGTCGCCTGCGCCTCGCGCGCCGCGCCCGGGGGGCGCGTCACGATGCGGATCACCCCGGCCAGCGCTCCCGAGCCCCAGGCGCTGGACATCGGTGCGCGCACGACCTCGATGCGCTCGATCGCGTTGACGCCGAGCTTGCCGAGGTCGACCGCGCCGCCGCGCGAGGTGGTGGGGTCGTTGAGGGCGACGCCGTCCACCAGCACCAGGGTGTAGTTCGGGTCCGCGCCGCGCAGGCTGAGCGAGCCGGTGCCGGCGCGACCGGCCGGGCGGTCGAGATGCAGGCCCGCGACCTGCTCGAGCAGGTCGGCCACGCTGGCGGCCTGCATCCGGGCGATCGCAGCGGCATCGATCACGCGGGTGGCCACGGCCAAGTCGGCCGCCGGCTGAGCGATCTGCGTCACCGTGACGACCTGGGGCGCAGCGGTGTCCTGCGCCTGCACCGTGCACGCGGCCAGCAGGGCGCCCGTGGCGAGCGCGGCCCTCATGCGCGCGCGCGGCGCCAACGCCAGAGCCACCAGGCCAGGGCGGGCAGCAGCAGCGGCACCGCCAGGCCCGGGCTCAACCAGCCCTCGGCCAGCCAGGCCGCGCCGCTGGCGGCCAGCGCCAGCGCATACACGGCACTGCCGGCACAGGAGGCGGCGAGCGCCGGCACGAAGGGCACGCGCAGCGCGCCGCTGGCCAGCATCACGGCCTCGGCCAGCACCGGCACCGGGCGGCTGGCCGCCAGCAGCAGCAGGCTGGGTGCGGTGGGCACCGCGGTGCTGCGACGCGCGGGCCACAGGCGCCCGAGCGACCAGCCCAGCAGGTTGCCCAGCGCCAGTCCGGCGAAGGCGCACGCGAAGCCGGGGCCGAAGCCGAGCTGCGCGCCCAGCAGCGCACCGACCACGCTGGAGGGCACCGGCAGCATGGTGTCGGCGGCCAGCAGTGCGATGCCCGCCGCGGCATAGGCCGTGCGGTCGTCGCCGAGCGCGGCCAGCCAGCGCTCGCCGGGCAACTCGCCCAGCAGCGCGAAGGGCAGGCACACCGCGAGCAGCGCCAGGCCGAGCACGGCCAGCACGGCGGGCGTGCGGCGTGACGCGATCGACGTCATCGGCAACCCTGCGCGCTGCGCGCTTCGGGGCTGAGCGCTTGGGAGCGGCCCGGCATGCTCATGCTGCAGCCGGCGTGAACGGCAGCTTCAGCGTGCCCTTCATGTAGCCGATCAGCAGGTCGCCGTCCCAGCCGCCCATCCAGAACTCGATCGGCCAGGGCTGCGTGGTGTCCACCGTGCCGCCGATGTCGCCGAAGAAGGTCTTCTTGCCCTTGATGGTCCAGCGCCACAGGCAGCGCGTGGCCATCTTGGAGATGACGCGGTCGCCCCAGAACTCGAGCTGCTGCGTCCGGCTCTTCCAGCCCTGGATGCGCGCCTCCAGCGCGGCGGGATCGCCCTCGCCGCGGGCCAACGCCTGCTCGGCCTCGGCGATCAGCTTGGCCAGGGTGCGGCGGCGGTCGCGGAAGTAGCCGTAGGTGTCGTACACGCCCACCGCCTCGCTCACCTCGGCGGCCCCCACCTCGACCCAGCTCAGGCGGTCGTTGTAGGCCTCGGGGCCGGGGAATTTCCACAGCGGCTGCAGGTCCTCCTGCGTGCTCAGGCCCACCTTGCCGCCATCGCTGCCGACGTGCAGGTTGAAGGGGTAGATGACGAAGGCCATCGCGTCGTCGTTGCCGGCGACGGCGTTGCGGCTGTCGAAGGCCGGGCCCTTGAGCGGCGCCTCGCCGCCGTTGAGCGTGAGCGGCGCGTTGATCAGGCCCGCGCCGGCGGCCCAGGGCTGGCCGTCGACGCTCACGCTGCGCACCTTGACGCCGAGCATGAAGCGGCGATCGCGGAACATCTCGCGCATCGGCTCGCGCGCATTGCGCTCGAGGTAGGCGTCGTCGATCTGCAGCCGGATCACCTGGTCGAGCGGGTCCTCGTGGGCCAGCGCCATGGTGTAGCCGCTCATGCCGCGCGGCTCGTCGGTGGGGTCGGGGTCGGTGGCGATGCGGCAGGCGAAGTAGCCTTCGAAGCCGAGGCTCAGCGTCTTGGCGGGCGCGCTCACGAGGCGGTCTCCTGGGTGGGGGCCGCCGCCGGCGGCGGCGTCGGCGGCAGGTTGGGGTTCAGGCGCGGGAAGATGCCGTTGGCGTTCACGTCCTGCAGGTTGGCGCGCAGGCGCAGCATGTTCTGCCACAGGAACTCGAGTCGCGTGGCGGCCGCCGGCGGCAGCGTGGGCGAGGCGCGCAGCGCCGCGGCACCGTCGATCAGCGCGCCCAGACGGGCGGTGTAGAAGGCGAGGTTGCCGTAGTCGTTGCCCGGCGTCGGCGGCGTGCGCAGCAGCGCCAGGTCGGCGGCGCCGATCTCGAAGCGCGGCGCCGCGCACTCGCTGCCCGGCACCGGGCGCGCCGGGATCTCGGTCAGGATCTCGGCCATGGTGCGCACGAACATCGTCATGAAGGGGCCGAAGGCGTTGTACTCGAGCGCCGCGGTGAGCGCGCCCGGCGGCTTGTTGAAGACCTGGCTGCCGTACAGCCCGTAGTAGCCGCTGAGCATCAGCAGCAAGGTGGCGTAGCCCTGCTCGAACAGCGCCGACGCGCGCTGCGCATCGGGCGTCTGCAGGTCCTGCGCGCGCGGGTCGAGCGGCAGCGGCTTGAGCGGCGAGAACAGCGGGTCGCGCTCCTGCAGCTGCGCGTACTCCTCGGCCATCGTGTAGAAGTTCAGGAAGTGGCTGTCGAAGCCCGGCGGCGAGCTCAGGCCCTCGCCCTGCTGCATCACCATCGTCAGCGCGGCCACCGCGGAGTCGGCGTTCTGCACGCCGAACAGGAACATCTGGTACTCGCTCTGCAGCTGGGTCTGGGCCTGGCCGCTGCCGGTGAACAGGCCGCCGCCGAGCGTGCGGTCGAGCCAGCGGATGCCGATGGCCAGGCGCTGGTACAGGTGCTCGATGGTGCCGATCGTCACCGCGCCGGTGCCCGGCAGCACCGGCGGATGGCCGCCTTGCAGCGGCGGCACCACGGGGCAGGGCTGGCCCGGCAGATGGAAGCCCCAGGCACGCACCCGGGCGGCCTCGCCCTTGGGCAGATCGCCCAGGCGCGGCGCCTCCATGCAGGCGAAGCGGCGCGCCGCGCGCAGCGTGAAGGGCTCGAGCACGAAGGGCATCTCGCAGGGCACGGGCAGGCCCGCCCCCATCTCGGCGGCATGGCGCTCGCGCAGCGTGGCGGCACTGAAGTGCGCCGACTGCGTGGGGTAGCCCGCGTGCCAGAAGCACGGCGCGCCGCCCACTGCCGACAGCAGGGTGTTGACGATCGACAGGTGCTCCATCTCCTGGCGCGCGATCATGTAGATCTGCTGCGCCCAGCGCCGCACGAACTCGAACTGCGCCGGCGTGCAGCTCGCGTCGGGCCCCTTCTTGAGCGAGAAGGCCGCGTACAGGTACTGGCCCATGAACTGGTGCTCGACCACCGCCGCGGCCTGCAGCGCGGCCACCAGTTCCTCGCGCGTGGTGATCAGGTTGCGCGGCGCGCCCGCGGCATCGTGTTCCATCCCGGCCTCCCTCGACGGCCGCGTGGCGGCCCGCTGCGTTGTCGTTCGGCGCGGGTTCAGCGCGCGGCGCCCGGCGGGCCCAGCAGGGCCTGCAGCGAGGGCACGTGGCAGCGGAACCCGAGACGCTCGGCGTCGTCGCGCACCGACTGCACTTGCCGTCGGGCCGCGCCATCGCCGGCGTCGCGCAACCATGCCATCAGGGCGCGCCCGCGCGCAAGGTGGAATTCCCCCCAAGGATGAGGCTCGGCGGCCATGTAGCGTTCGAGTCCCTCGCACCAGCGTGCGATGGCCGGTGCGTCGTGCAGCTCGAAGCTGGCGTCGATCGCCTGGGCATAGAAATTCAGGTAGTTGTGGCCCACGCAGCCCTCGGCCAGCAGCTGCGCCCCCTCGTCGAGCGCGGCCCGGCGTTCGGCCGCATCGCGGTCGCACAAGGCACGGGTGGCCAGCAGCCACGGGCCGATGAAGCGCATCAGCTTGCCCTCGCGTGCCAGCGCCAGCGCTTCGCGCGCGCTGCGTTCGGCCGCTTCGGCCTGGCCCAGGGCGCGTTCGACGCGCGCCACGCCTTCCATCAGGAAGGGCTTGAAGCGCGCGGCCCCGAGCGCCGCCGCCACCGCGAGACCGGCCTCGCCTTCGCGGCGCGCCTCGTCGAAGCGCCCGAGCGTGATCAGGATCCAGCCGGCCGTCAGGCGCGAGACGATCTCGGCGCGCTGGTGGCCCACGCGCCGCGCCAGTTCGGCCGACTCGAGCGCGTCGACCAGCGCGCCGTCGAACTCGGCGAAGTAGATGCGCGCGGTGGCCACCATGAAGCGGTTGGCCGCCTCGATGCGGCCGAAGCCGTGTGCCGCGCACAGCCGCATGCAGGCGTCGAAGCTCTCGTAGGCGCTCTTCATGCGCCCGCTGGCGTAGGCTGCGTCGCCCAGGCCCGACAGCGCATCGGCCTCGGCGCGCGGCAGCCCGGCGCGACGCGCCGCCTCCAGCGCCAGGCCGTGCTCGCGCCGGCAACCGTCGATGTCGCCGCGCGGGAAGCACACGCCGCCGCGCAGGTAGTGCAGGCGCGCACGTTCGGCATCCAGCGCCGCGCCCGAGGTCTCGGCCAGCGCCTGCGCGCGCGCCAGCGCATCGAGTGCGCCGTCGAGGTCGTCTGCGAGGCGCATGCCGGCGGCCAGGCCGATCCAGGCGCGCACGCGCTGCACGTCGTCCTCGGCCTCGTCGAGCGCCTGGCGGTACACCGCCATCGAGTCCGGGATGCGGCCGGTGTCGTGCAGCAGCTGTCCTTGCTGCAGGCGCAGCGCGATGCGGTCGCCGCTCTCGCGCGCGACCTCGAGGCCGCGCGCGATGTCGCCTTGCGCCGCTTCGTAGCGCCCGCGCTCGATGGCTTCGACGGCGGCGGCGAGGTAGGCCCGCGCGGCCTCCGGGCTTTCGGCGCGGTCGAGGTGGCGCGCGCGCAGCGACAGGTCGTGCGCGAGGTACCAGTCGGCCGCCTGCAGGTGCAGTTCGCGCGCGTTGCGCTTGAGCATCGAGGCATAGGCCGCCTCATGGATCAGTGCGTGCACGAACTGCAACTCGGCACCGCCGCCGGCCAGCATGTGCACGCGCACCAGCTCCTCGCACGCGGCCTCGGGGTCGGGCACCAGTGCGCGCAGCGCCGCCAGCTCGAAGCGCTGACCCAGCACGGCGGCGGCCTGCAGGGTGCTGCTGGCCGCCGGGCTGAGCAGGTCCATGCGCGCCAGCACCAGGCTGCGGATCGACGCCGGCAGCGAGGCCTGCCCGCTTTCGCTGGCGTGCCGCAGCAGCTGTTCGAGGAACAGCGGGTTGCCGCCGCTGCGCTCGATGCAGCCTTCGAGCACCGTGGCACTGACGCCGGCGAAACTGCCGCCCAGGGCGCGCATGTCCGCGGCGTCCAGCGGCTCGAGGTCGATCTGCTCGAGCCGGTCCTCCTGCCCCTGGCTGCGCCAGGCCAGGCGCACGGCATCGTCGACCGGGCGCGAGCCGAGCGCCATCAGCAGCGGCTCGGCCGCTGCGGTGCGCGCGAGTTCGGCCAGGCGCTCGATGTCCCGCGGGTCGGCCCAGTGGACGTCCTCCATCAGCACCATCAGCGGCGCGCGCGCAGCCCGCTCGGACACCAGCGCCGACACGGCCGCGCGCAGTGCGCGCTCGCGCTGGCCGGCGTCCATGGCATCGAACAATTTGCGGCTGGCCTCGGTCTGCCCCGCCGACAGCAATTCGAACAGCATCGGCAGCAGGTGCTCGGGCAGGGCGCCGCGATCGATGGCGTCCTGCGCCGCGCGCTGGCGCTGCGTCGCGTCGGCCACGACTGCGTCGATGCCGAGCAGGCTGCAGGCCAGCCCGTGCAGTCCCTCGGCACCGCGGCGGAAGCCGAAGTCGAGGAAGCGAGCGCCATGCACCTGCCAGCCCGCGTCGCGCGCCATCTGCGCGAACGCCTCCAGCAGGCGCGTCTTGCCGATGCCCGCCTCGCCGCGCACCAGCACGCCCGTGGCACGGCGCTCGCGCCGGACGCGCTCGAGGCTGGCCTGCAACTGCGCGCGCTCGACTGCGCGACCGACGAAGGGTGTGTGGGCGCCGGCGTCTTCCTCCACCAGCGCATCGATGCGCCAGATGCGCACCGGCTGGTCGATGCCTTTCAATTCGCGCTTGCCCAGCGAGGTGGCCCGCACGCGCCGCTCCACCTGCTCGTGCACCACATCGGAGGCCAGCACGTCGCCCGGATTTCCAAGCGACTGGATGCGCGAGGCGAGGTTGACCGACTGGCCCACCACCGTCACCTCGGCCGCGTAGCCGGCGCGCGACTCCATCACCACCACCTCGCCGGCGGCCAGGCCGACGCGGCAGCGCAGTGCGAGGCCGAAGCGGGCGGCCAGCTCGGGCATCGCGGCCTGGATGTCGAAGCCCGCGCGCACCGCGCGCAGCGCGTCGTCGTCGTGCGCGCGGCGCGCGCCGAACACCGCCATCACCGCGTCGCCGACGTAGCGCTCGACCGAGCCACCGAGGCCGACGACGATCTTCTCGGCGCGGTCGAAGTAGGCCTGCACGATGCCGTGCAGGTCCTCGGCGTCCATGTGCGAGGACAGCTCGGTGAAGCCGGTCAGGTCACTGAACAGGATCGTGACCTGGCGCCGCCCCTCGACCATGGCGGCTGCGGCCGGCGGCGTGGGTGCGAGGGCAGGAGCTGGTGTGGGCACGGGTGCCGGTGCCGGTGCCGGTGCGCCCGGCGCGGCGCCGGCCAGCGCCGCGCCGCAGCCGCCGCAGAAGCGGTGCCCCGGCGGGTTGGCGAAGCCGCAGGCCGGGCAGGCCAGCGGCAGCGGGCTGCCGCACTGGCCGCAAAAGCGGTGGCCGTCCGGGTTGTCGCTGGCACAGGCGGCGCACTTCATGAGGCTGGGCTCAACGGTCGCCGAGCGCCGATTCGAGCGCGTCGGTCAGCGATCTCATGCGGGCGGACTGGTGCATGCTGAGGTTGACGAACAGGCGCCCGAGGATATCCGGGCGCTCGGCGCCCAGGCGCTCGTAGGCCGCGCGCGTGAGCTCCAGCAACTCGGCGTCTTCCTCGGCGATGGCGTCGGCCGAGCGTGGCCGGTTCTCCAGCAGGCCCATCTCGCCGATCACCACGCCCGGCGCGAACGACACCAGCCGGTGGCCGCGGTCGCCCGCGCGGCCGCGCTCGGGCGGCAGCCAGATGCCGATCTGCCCGCGCAGCGCGACGTACATCGCATCAGCCGCGTCGCCGCGCCGGAACACCGCCTCGCCGCGCCCGACATGCCGCAGCGCCAGCATCGATTCGAGCGCCGAGAGCTGCTCGGCGCTCAGGCCCTGGCCGAACATGGTCTGCGCCAGCGTCAGTTCGGTGCCCTCCTCCACGTGCTCGAAGCCCTGCTCGAGCAGGCGGTCCTCGGCCTGCTCGAGCGCCTGGTCGGCGTTGGCGAAGAAGTCCGCATCGGACAGGTGGCCGTGCACGTCCATCTCGCGGATCACGCGCGTGCGCTCGTCGCCCAGCGCCAGCGACGCCAGCAGCAGGTGCTTGCCGTGCCGGCGCACCGATTCGGCGGCCTGCATCAGGATGCGCGCGCCGGTGGCATCGATGTCGCTCACGCGGCGGAAGTCGACCACGATCTGCTCCGATTCGCGCGCCAGGCCTTCCAGGCGCGTGGCCACGGCGTCGGCGGTGCCGAAGAACAGCGGCCCGTCGAGCTCGAGCACGGCGATGCGCTGCCCCTGGGCCTTGAGCCATTGCACCGCGGCCGCGCTGCGCACCTTGAGCGAGTGGCGCCGGTCGCCATGGCTCACGCCGCGCACCGGCTCGCGGATGTTGCTGCGGATGAACATCAGCATCGCCACGGCGACGCCCAGCGCCACGCCGTGCGCCAGCGACAGGAAGATCGCCGTGCCGGCGACCAGCAGCATGACACCGTAGCTCGCCGCGAGCGATCGCGCCGGCGCCTCGCCGCGCAGCAGGCCGCGCGCCAGCACGCGCGTGGCCCGCGCGCTCCAGCCGTCGACCAGCGCCCAGGCCACCGCCAGGAAGATGCCGGCGATGGCGCCCAGGGGGAGCAGCCGCAGCAGCGCCCCGCCGAAGCCCACCAGCAACAGCAGCGCCAGCGCGAAGACGACGCGCACCCCCGCGCTGCTGGCGCCGCTGCGCACGCCCACGGCGCTGCGACCGACCGCCGCCGAGCTCGGCAGTGCGCCGGCCAGGCCGGCCACGACGTTGGCCACGCCGTGGGCGCGCAGTTCGCGCTCGCCCGACAGGCGCCGCTGCACCATGCCGCCCACCACCGACACCGACACCAGGGTCTGCAGGCTGCCGATCAGGGCCACGGTGAGCGCGAACTGCAGCAGCGCGCCGGCCTGCCGGCGCAGCGTGCCGTCGCCCAGCATGTCGCCCATGGCGGCCCACACGGCGCCGTCCGGTGCCGCGAGCGGCACGGCGCCCAGCAGCGGCCCCATCGCGTCGCGCCCGAGCAGCGCGGCGAGCGCGTGGTGGGCCAGCGTGCCCAGCACCAGCGCGGCCAGGTAGGCCGGCACGCGCGGCAGCACGGGCAACGGGCGCAGCGCCAGCCGCGCCGTGAGCAGCGCCACCGCCAGCGTGCCCGGATGGGCCTGGGCCAGCGTCGCCGCGACGCCCTGCTGGAGCGTGGCCGGCGCGACGCCCAGCGCGTGCGGCAGCACGGCCGAGGCGGTCAGCACCGCGATCGCGTTCATGAAGCCGGCGTGCACCGGGTAGGGCACGTAGCGGATCGCCCCGGCCAGCCCGGTGGCCGCCATCGCCAGCTGCAGCACGCCCGACAGGGCGATGCCCAGGGCGACGAAGGCCAGCAGCCGCCCTGCATCGGGCTGGCCGCCGGTGGCGAAGGCGGGGTGCTGCATCAGCGTGGCCAGCGTCCCCGCGACCAGCAGCGCCAGCGCGGTGCTGGGCCCGCACAGCAGCGGCCCGCGCGCGCCGGCCAGGGGGGTGAGCAGGCCCGCGATCAGCACCGCATAGACCGCCCACAGGAAGCCGGTCAGCGCGAAAGCGGGCCCGAGCGGCGCCAGCGCGATCAGGCCGCAGCTGCCATCCACCGCCACCATCACCAGCGCGGCGGTGAGACCGCCGGCCCAGTCGCCCCGGCGGGGCCACCAGGCCGGCCGCGCCGTCGGCGCAATGCCGGCGGGCGGCCCGCTCATGCCGGCGCCGTGGCCTGCGCGAGGCGGCCGAGTTGCCGGTCGTGCCAGCGCCCGAGCAGCGCCAGCGCGGCCAGCGCGCCCAGGCCGGCCCAGGCCATGTCCTTCTGGGTGTCCCAGGGGTCGCCCTGGGTGCCGAGGAACTCGTCGGCGCCCTGGCCGAGTGCCACCGCGGCGCCCCATTCGATCAGCTCGTAGATCGCGCTGACGCCCAGGCAGGCGAGCACGACGACCACCGCCAGCCAGCCGCCCTGGCGCAGGCCGGTGCGGCGCAGCAGCAGCTCGCGCGCGACGATCGCCGGCACGAAACCCTGCATGAAGTGGCCGATGCCGTCGTAGGGGTTGCGTGCCAGGCCGAAGGCGTCCTGCATCCAGAAGCCCAGCGGCACGCGCGCGTAGGTGTAGTGGCCGCCGAGCATCAGCACCAGCGCGTGCAGGAAGATCAGCGCATACAGCAGCGGCGTGAGCGGAAAGCGCCGCGCGCTCGCCCACAGCAGCGGCAGCACGACGGCCACCGGGGCCACCTCCATGGCCCAGGTCGGCGCGTCGTGCGCGCCCACCGCCGAGGCGGCGAGCAGCGCGAGCAGGGCGGCGCTGTACGGCAGCAAGTCGCGCGCGGAGGTGACGCGGATCATGGTCGGATCATCGCATCGTCGCTAGCATCGGACCATGCTGCCCGGCTGCGCCTTTGTCGACGGTGCCTTCGTCGCCCCCGAGGACGCCAGGATCTCGATCTTCGACTGGGGGTTCCTGCACTCGGACGCCACCTACGACGTGGCGCATGTCTGGCGCGGGCGCTTCTTCCGCCTCGACGACCACCTCGACCGCTTCCAGGCCAGCCTGACGGCGCTGCACCTCGACCCCGGCCTCGACCGTGCGCGCATGCGCGAGGTGATGCACGAGTGCGTGCGCCGCGCCGGGCTGCGCGACGCCTACGTCGAGCTGCTGTGCACGCGCGGCCGGCCCGCGCCGGGCTCGCGCGACCCGCGCACCTGTGCCAACCGCTTCATGGCCTTCGCCATCCCCTTCGTCTGGATCGCCGACCCCGACCGACAGCGCCGCGGCGTCAACCTCGTCGTCGGCACGCCGCAGCGCATCCCGCCGGCCAGCGTCGACCCGCGCATCAAGAACTACCACTGGCTCGACTTCGTGCTCGGCCTGTTCGAGGCCTACGAGCGCGGCGGCGAGACCGTGGTGCTGACCGACGGCGAGGGCCACGTCGCCGAGGGCCCGGGCTTCAACCTGTTCGCGGTATTCGACGGCCCGGCGCCGCGCGTGGTGACGCCGGCCACCGGGGTGCTGGAGGGCATCTCGCGGCGCACCGTGCTCGAACTGGCGGCGCGCGAGGGCTGCGACGTGCAGGTGCGTGCGCTGACGGTGGATTCGCTGCGCCATGCCGACGAGATCTTCCTGTCGTCCACCGGCGGCGGCGTGATCGCGGTGAGCCAGCTCGACGGCGAGCTCATCGCGCGGCGCCCGCTCGGCCAGTTCGGCCCGGTGACCGAGCGCCTGCAGGCCGCCTACTGGGCACTGCACGAGGACCCGCGCTACGGCGAGGCGGTGACGTACTGAGCGGCGCCCGAGGGCGGCGCACTACCATCGCGCGCATGACGGCGCCGACACCCGACTCGCTCGCGGACCTTGCGCAGCGCCTGGCCCGCTTCGCGGCCGAGCGCGACTGGCAGCAGTTCCACTCGCCGAAGAACCTGGCGAGCGCGCTCATCGTCGAGGCCGGCGAACTGCTCGAGCACTTCCAGTGGCTGACCGAGGCGCAGAGCCGCGCCCTCGCAGCGGAGAAGTCGGACCAGGTCGCGTCGGAAATGGCCGACGTGCTGCTCTACCTGATCCAGCTCGCGAACGCACTGGGCATCGACCTCGTGGCCGCGGCCCAGGCCAAGCTGCAGCTCAACGCCTCGCGCTACCCGGTGGAGCTGGCGCGCGGCAGCAGCCACAAGCACGGCGAGCTGTGACGGGGCCGGCCGCGGGGCGCGTGGCACCATCGACGCCGCAGTGGCCGCGGCCCACGGCTGGACGGACTGCGCGAGCGCGATGCCCGACGACGAGATCCTGCGGCGGCTGCTGGCGTTGAACCGGGAGCGCAGCGGCACGGCTTGACCCGTCAGTCGCCGGCGTCCGCCCGTTCGCGCAGGGCCAGCGCATCCGCCAGCAGGGCGGGCACGTGCCGGTGGACCACCTCGAAGATGATCGAAGGTTCGATGGCGAAGTAGTGGTGCGCGATCAGGTCGCGCAATCGCGCGGGCCCGCGGCGGTGCTCCTCGGGCAGTTGCCGCAGGGCGTGGTCCGGCAGGCGCTTGATGGCTTCGCCGATGACCTGGAGGTTGAAGAGCAGGGCATCGAAGGCGGCTTCGTCGGCCCGCAACGCTTCCAGATCGCGTCCCTTGGCCAGGCGTCCGATCTTCTGGGCGCTGTCGATCAGGTCGTCGAGGTAGAGCAGCCAGTCACGCGACGCGGATCAGATCCCGCTCCACGTGCTGGCGCGCACGCGGCTTGAGACCACCCGCCGTCACCAGATCGACGGCGCGGCCCAGGGCAGCTTCGAGGTGATCCTTCAGCCCGAAGTAGGCGTCGAAGGTCGGCGCGCCCTCGAACTCGACCAGGATGTCGACATCGCTGTCGGCCCCGCAACTCGTCTCGCGCGGCCGAGCCGAAGAGCGACACGCTGCGGGCGCCGAAACGCTGCCGGAGCGCCGGGGCCATGGCCTTGAGCTGGGCGATCAAGTCGGCGCGGTTCTTGGGGCGATTGTGGGGGATCGCGGCGTGGATGAAAACGACGACGGGCGACTCCCGTCGCCCGTCAGAAGTGCGGCTTCGCCGTGGATTGCTTTGGCTTAGGCCGGGGCTGAGGCCCCTTAACTTGGCTGCGCCAAGTTTGCCTGCGCCGACGCACCGACCCGCGCTGCGTGCGTCCGGCCTGACTACTTCAGGCCGGCCAGGTCGCGCAGCACCGCGACCTTGTCGGTGCGCTCCCAGGTGAACTCGGGCTCGTCGCGGCCGAAGTGGCCGTAGGCGGCCGTCTTCTCGTAGATCGGGCGCAGCAGGTCGAGCATCTGGATGATGCCCTTGGGGCGCAGGTCGAACACCTCGTTGACCCACTCGGCGATCTTGGCGTCGGCCACCACGCCGGTGCCCTCGGTGTAGACGGTCACGTTCATCGGCTTGGCCACGCCGATGGCGTAGGCCACCTGCACCTGGCACTGGCGCGCCAGGCCGGCGGCCACCACGTTCTTGGCCACGTAGCGCGCGGCGTAGGCGGCCGAGCGGTCGACCTTGGACGGGTCCTTGCCGCTGAAGGCGCCGCCGCCGTGCGGGCAGGCGCCGCCGTAGGTGTCGACGATGATCTTGCGGCCCGTCAGGCCGCAGTCGCCCTGCGGGCCGCCGATGACGAAGCGGCCGGTCGGGTTGACCAGGTAGCGCGTGTCCTTGAGCCACTCCTTGGGCAGCACCGGCTTGATGATCTCCTCGATCACCGCCTCGTAGAAGCTGGCCTTGAGCTTGGTGGCTGTCTCGCTCTGGTCGGGGCTGTGCTGCGTGGACAGCACGACGGTGTCGATCGAGTGCGGGCGCCCGTCGACGTAGCGCATCGTCACCTGGCTCTTGGCGTCCGGGCGCAGGAAGGGCAGGCGGCCGTCGCGGCGCAGCTGGGCCTGGCGCTCGACGAGGCGGTGCGCGTAGTAGATCGGCGCGGGCATCAGCTCGGGCGTCTCGTCGCAGGCGTAGCCGAACATCAGGCCCTGGTCGCCGGCGCCGGTGTTCAGGTAGTCGTCGCTGGCGTGGTCGACGCCCTGGGCGATGTCGTTGCTCTGCTTGTCGTAGGCCACCAGCACCGCGCAGCCCTTGTAGTCGATGCCGTACTCGGTGTTGTCGTAGCCGATGCGGCGGATGGTGTCGCGCGCGACCTGGATGTAGTCGACA
>DASTJE010000068.1:0-3450 GCA_035716845.1 Burkholderiaceae bacterium | reverse complement strand
GGCGAGCCTCGTGATGATGAACCTGCGCGTGGCCGCCTTCGGCAAGCTGCGGCAGATCTGGACCGCCTATCTCGCCCTCGCGGGCACCGGCCTCGTGGCCCTGGCCGGCGCCTCGATGATGATCGAGATGGTCTACCACCTCCAGCTCAACGAGGCGCTCGGCCCGTCGCTGCGCTTCCTGGGCGTCACGCTCGCCACCGACACGGCCGAGAGCTGGTTCGGCGCCGCCTTCCTGCTCGTCACCGGCGTGGCGCTGTTCGAGCTGACGCGACGAGCCTTCGTGCGCGAATGGGGCGAGCTGCAGGAGGACATCGAGAGGGAGATCAAGCGCCGGGAGGCCCTGACATGAGCGTGGGCGCGGCGGTCGAACTGCGCGACGTGCGCAAGAGCTTCGGCAAGACGGAGATCATCCGCGGCGCCACGCTGGCGGTGCAACGCGGCGAGCGCGTGGCCATCATCGGGCCCAACGGCGCCGGCAAGAGCACCCTGTTCAACCTGATCTCGGGGCGCCTGGCGCCCACCAGCGGCGACATCCTGGTCAACGGCCGGCGCGTCAACGGCCTCAAGCCCTACCAGGTGAACCGCATGGGGCTGGCGCGCAGCTTCCAGGTCAGCAACCTGTTCACCCGCCTGACGGTGTTCGAGAACGTGCGCTGCGCGGTGCTGTGGAGCCTGGGCTACCGCTATGCGTTCTGGAAGTTCCTGGCCGACCTCGCCGACGCCAACGACCGCGCGGAGGAGGTGCTCGAGATGATCAAGCTCGACCGGCGTCGCGACGTGCTGGCGATGAACCTCACCTACGCCGAGCAGCGCGCGCTGGAGATCGGGGTCACGATCGCCGGCGGGGCCGACGTGGTGCTGCTCGACGAGCCCACTGCCGGCATGAGCAAGAGCGAGACGCGGCGCTTCGTCGACCTCATCCGCGAGGTCACGCAGGGCAAGACGCTGCTCACCGTGGAGCATGACATGGGCGTGGTGTTCGGGCTGGCGGACAAGATCGCGGTGCTGGTCTACGGCGAGGTGATCGCGTTCGACACCCCTGACGCGGTGCGGGCCGACCCCCGGGTGCAGGAGGCCTACCTCGGCTCGGTGCTGGCCGAGGCCCAGGCCGCGACGGCCGCGCGCTAGGAACGATCGCCATGCTCAAGGTCGAGAAGCTGCACGCGTTCTACGGCAAGAGCCACGTGTTGCACGGCGTCAACCTCGACGTGCAGCCCGGCGAGATCGTCGCGCTGCTGGGGCGCAACGGCTCGGGGCGCTCGACGACCGTCAAGGCGATCATGGGACTGGTCGACGGCAGCGGCAGCGTGCTGTGGCGCGGCGAGGAACTGATGGGGCGCCAGGCCTTCGAGATCGCGCACCGCGGTCTGGGCTACGTGCCGGAGAACCGCGACATCTTTGCCAGGCTGACGGTGCACCAGAACCTGATGCTGGGGCAGAAGCGCGCAGGGCGCAGCGGCCGCTGGTCGTTCGACGACATGTACCGCCTGTTCCCGCGCCTGAAGGAGCGGCAGCACACCGAGGCGGGCGTGCTCTCGGGCGGCGAGCAGCAGATGCTCACGCTGTGCCGCACGTTGATGGGCGATCCCGAACTCATCATGATCGACGAACCCACCGAAGGCCTCGCCCCGAAGATCGTCGAACTGGTGGCCGAGTACCTGCGCGAGCTGCGTCGCCGCGGCGTTGCCGTGCTGCTCGTCGAGCAGAAGCTGACCATCGCCCTCGAGGTGGCCGACCGCTGCCTCGTGATGGGCCACGGCCAGATCGTCTTCGGCGGCACGCCGGCATCGCTGCGCGCCGACGCATCGGTGCGCAAGGAGTGGCTCGAGGTGTGAGGTGCCGCGGGTGTAGGCTGTCACGGCAGCGACACGGCTCCGCGTCGCGCCCTGCCTAGAATCCGACGCACGTTTCGAACGATCGTTCGCTTTTGAACCGGAAGGTGTCCGTCATGAGTGCCAGCTACGCGGTGCACGGCGATGTGGCCGTCATCACCCTCGACAACCCGCCGGTCAACGGCCTGGGCCTGGACACGCGGCGCGGCATCGCCGAGGGCGTGCTGCGCGCGCAGGGCGACGCCGCGGTGCGCGCCGTCGTCCTCACCGGCGCCGGCAAGGCCTTCTCGGGCGGCGCGGACATCCGCGAGTTCGGCTCGCCCAAGGCGATCGCGGAACCGAACCTGCTGTCGCTGATCAAGCTGGTCGAGGCGGCGGGCAAGCCGGTGATCGCCGCGGTCAACGGCGCCTGCATGGGCGGCGGGCTCGAACTGGCGCTGGGCTGCCACTACCGCGTCGCGGCCAGGGGCGTGCCGGTCGCGCTGCCGGAGGTCAAGCTCGGCCTGGTGCCCGGCGCCGGGGGCACGCAGCGCCTGCCTCGCGTGCTGGGCGTGGAGACGGCGCTCAACATGATCGTCAGCGGCGAGCCGGTGACGAGCGATGTGCTCGGCGCGCTGCCGGGCCAGAAACTGTTCGACCGCGTGGTCGAGGGCGACGTGGTCGCGGCGGCGATCGCCCTGGCCGGCGAGGTGGCCGAGCGGCGGCCGCTGCCCCTGGTGCGCCACCTCAAGGCCGCACACCCGAATGCCGACGCCTATTTCCAGTTCGCGCGCAACACGGTGCAGGCGGTGACCAAGGGCCGCCTGCCGGCGCCGCCCAAGTGCGTTGACTGCGTCGAGCAGGCGGTCAAGGCGCGCAGCATCGACGACGGGCTGCGCGTCGAGCGCGAGACCTTCCTCAACCTGATGATGACGCCCGAGTGCCGGGCCCTGCGGCACGCCTTCTTCGCCGAGCGCGCCGCCAGCAAGATCCCGGACGTGCCCGAGGACACGCCGACGCGCCGGATCGAGCGCGTGGCGGTGATCGGCGCGGGCACCATGGGCGGCGGCATCACGATGAACTTCCTCAGCGCCGGGATCCCCGTGACGCTGCTCGAGACGAAACCGGAGGCGCTCGAACGCGGCGTGGCCACCATCCGCAAGAACTACGAGGCCCAGGTCAGGAAGGGCAAGTCCACGCAGGACAAGGTGGAGCAGCGCATGGCGCTGCTCAAGACGACGCTGGCCTACGACGAGCTGCGCGACGCCGATCTGGTGATCGAGGCAGTGTTCGAGGACATGGGCGTCAAGGAGCAGGTGTTCCGCGCGCTCGACGGGGTGGCCAAGGCGGGCGCGATCCTGGCCAGCAACACCAGCACGCTCGACGTGAACCGCATTGCCGGCTTCACGCAGCGCCCGCAGGACGTGATCGGCACCCACTTCTTCAGCCCGGCCAACGTGATGAAGCTGCTCGAGGTGGTGCGCGGCGCAAAGACAGGCAAGGACGTGCTCGCCACCGTGATGGCGGTGGCCAGGAAGATCAAGAAGACGGCGGTGGTCTCCGGCGTGTGCGACGGCTTCATCGGCAACCGCATGCTCGAGCAGTACGTGCGCCAGTCGACCTTCCTGCTCGAGGAGGG
>DASTJE010000067.1:0-6957 GCA_035716845.1 Burkholderiaceae bacterium | reverse complement strand
TTCGTGAAGGCGGGCAACTCGGGCCAGTACCTGCTCAAGCCGGTGCTGTCGGTGATCCCGATCATCTCGTCGAAGATCGTCGGCTGGGTCGACGCCGCGATGGCCGCCAGCGGCGTGTCGACCTCGGTGTCGGCGCAGGTCGGCGGCGTGCCGGTCAGGAGCACGCCACCCGACAGCACGGGCCGCTTCGAGCTGTTCCCGATCCCCACCGGCAACTACGACCTGGTGATCACCTCGACCGGGCGCGTCAATGCCGTGATGACGGGCGTGCCGGTCAGCGCGGCCGGCGCCACCACGATCGGCAGCGAGACGGTGCGCCTGGCGCCGCCCGCCTCGGCCGCCAGCGCCGCGGCCTCGGGCGCCGTGACGGTGGGCGGCAGCGGCGCCAACACCAGCGCCTCGGTGCGCGCGGTGCAATCGCTGAGCGGCGGCACAAAGATGGAAGTTGCCCACGCGAACGCCGACGCCGCCAGCGGCGTGTACAGCCTGCGTCTGCCGACCGCCGCGCCGGCCAGCGTGGCCTACGCGGCGAGCGCAGCAGCGTTCACCTTCACGAGCGACGGCGCGATGGCCGGCAAGTACCGTCTGGAGGCGACGACGCCCGCGGTGACCACGCCGCTGACCTACGACCTGACGCTGACGGCCGACACGACGGTGCCGACCTTCGCGTTCCCCTGACGCCAGGCGCAGCGCAATGCCTGGGGGGCCCGCTTCGGCGGGCCTTTTTCATGCCGGAGCGCGCCACAATCGTCGCCTTCCCGCTCCTTTCGATAACTGCGATGGCCGACCTGCCCATTCCACGCTTCGACCTCTTCTACCGCTACGAGGAGCTGACGCGGCTGCTGTTCGACTACGCCGCCGCGGCGCCCGGGCTGGTCTCGGTGCAGTCGATCGGCAAGAGCTACGAAGGGCGCGACATCTGGCTGGCCACCCTCACCAACGTCGAGACCGGGCCCGACACCGACAAGCCCGCGTTCTGGGTCGACGGCAACATCCACGCCGCCGAGCTGACGGCCAGCACCACCGCGCTGTACTACCTGCACCACCTGCTGTCGAACTACGGACGCGACCGCGAGGTCACGCAGCTGCTCGACACGCGCGCGGTCTACGTCTGTCCGCGTCTGAACCCCGACGGCGCCGAGCTCGCGCTGGCCGACCGGCCGCGCCACATCCGCTCGTCCACGCGCCGTTACCCTTTCGAGGAGGACCACGTCGAGGGCCTGACGATCGAGGACGTGGACGGCGACGGCCGCATCCTCACGATGCGCATCCGCGACCCTCACGGCGGCTACAAGAAGCATCCCACCGAGCCACGCCTGATGGTGCCGCGCGAGCCGGGCGAGTTCGGCGGCGAGTACTTCCGCCTGATGCCCGAGGGCACGCTGACGCACTGGGACGGACTGACGATCACCGTCAACCGCGACCTCGAGGGCCTGGACCTCAACCGCAACTTCCCGGCCAACTGGCGCGGCGAGCACGAGCAGGTGGGCGCCGGCCCCTACCCGACCAGCGAGCCCGAGGTGCGAGCGATGGTCGACTTCGTCGTCAAGCACCCCAACATCGGCGCAGCGATCAGCTACCACACGCACAGCGGCGTGATCCTGCGCCCGATGGGCGCATCCAGCGACGACGACATGGTCCCGGAGGACCTGTGGTGCATCAAGCGCTTCTCGGCGCTCGGCGAGAAGCTCACCGGCTACCCGGCCATCAGCATCTGGCACGACTTCAAGTACCACCCCAAGGAGGTCATCACCGGCACGCAGGACTGGATGTACGAGCACCTGGGCGCGCTGTTCTGGGTCGTGGAGCTGTGGTCGCCCAACAAGGAGGCGGGCATCACCGGCTACAAGTGGATCGACTGGTACCGCGACCACCCGGTGGACGACGACCTCAAGCTGCTGGCCTGGAGCGACCGCGAGTGCGCCGGCCAGGCCTACGTCGACTGGCGCGCCTTCCAGCACCCGCAGCTCGGCGAGGTCGAGATCGGCGGCTGGGACAAGATGAATTTCTGGCGCAACCCGCCGCCGCACCTGCGCGAGCGCGAGGCGGCGCGCTTCCCGGCCTGGATGACGCAGATCGCGCTGTCGCTGCCGCGCCTGGAAAGCTTGCGCACCGAGGTGCGCGCGCTCGGCCCCGACACCTGGCGCATCCGCTACTCGGTGGCCAACAGCGGCTGGTTGCCGGCCTACGTCACGCGGCTCGCGCTGCAGCGCAAGGCCGTGCGCGGCGTGATGTTCGAGATCCACCTGCCCGAGGGCGACCCGGCCGTCAGCCTGGTCAACGGCAAGCACCGCGTCGAAGGGCCGCAGCTCGAGGGCCATGCGCCCAAGGCTTCCCAGCTCGCCTTCCTGCCCACGCGCGAGATCACGGCCGACCGCGCGGTGGCCGAATGGGTGGTGCGCGCGCCACGCGGCACCCGGCTCGCGCTGAGCGCGCGCGCCGACCGGGCCGGCGCGGTGCGCAGCGAAGTCACGCTGGACTGAATCTCCGCGCCGCAACCGCGCTGCGCGCCGGACGCGCGGTACGGGCGGCCGGCAGCAGCGAGCCCGCGCTCGACCCTGTCGCGGCGCTCGGCGCTGCCGCGATGGCCTGGGGTGACAGTGATCAATGCGCTGCCGCGGATCCTGTCGCGCAATGTCAGCGGATCCCACAAGGGCCCGCGGACGCGCTTGGCGAGGATCGGTTCCGAGAAGCACTCCATTCGCCGGAGGAAGGTGCGCGGCACGGAACCGACCTGCGAGAAGTGGCGGCTCGGGCACATCGGCATCGAACCTCTGGAGCCGGCATCAAGATGGACACGCGCTACTGTTTCGGCAAGATCGTCGCCCTGCCGTTCGACACCGCGGTCGCACGCATCACCGAGGAGCTCGCCAAGGTCGGTTTCGGCGTGCTGACCGAGATCGACGTGGCGGCAACGATGAAGAAGAAGCTCGGCACCGAGATGCCGCCCTACCGCATCCTCGGCGCGTGCAACCCGCAATTCGCCAGCCGCGCGATCGCCGCCGAGCCCGCGATCGGCGCGCTGCTGCCTTGCAACGTGGTCGTGCGGCAGGACGCCACGGGGGCGGTGCATGTCGAGGCGATGGACCCGCACGCCGTGCTGACGCTGGTGGACCGGCCCGAGGTCGGTGCGCTGGCCGTCGAGGTCCGCAGCCGCCTGGAACAGGCGCTGGCACAACTGGAGTGACGCGATGACCGAGCCTGTGGGTTTCGAACTCGAGCTCGAGCAACTCTCCGGCTACGAGTTCAAGGTGCGCTTGGACACGCCCGGCGCCGCTGGGCGGCGGCAAGGTGCCCAACGCGGCGCGCCTGGTCGGCGCCGCGGTGCAGCACCTCGACCGCTGCCTGCAGCAGTTCGAGGACTTCTGCGTCGTCACCGAATCGGTGCGCCGGGGCATTCCGGTCCAGGTCCGGGTGCTCGACGCGCAGGACACGCCGCTGTTCGCCGCCGGCTGAGCCGGCGCGGGTTCAGCCGGCGTACCAGATCACCTTCTTGCGCGCCCCGGACCATTGCTCGTAGTGGGGGCCGTAGATCTCCTCGATGCGGTTGCGCTTGACCTTGAAGGTCGGCGTGATGAAGCCGTTGTCGACCGTCCACGGTTCCGTCACGAGGACGAGGCAGTCCATCTGCTCGTGCGGGTCGAGCTGCGCGTTGACCGCGGCCAGGTGCTCCGAAAGTGACGCCTCGATCTCCTGACGGCCGTCGCCGCTGCGCGCCTTCTCGACGCCTTCGGCATTGAGCATCACGATGCCCAGGGGCTGGCCGAGGTTGGCGCCGGTGACCGCGCAGGCCTCGACCCAGTCGTTCATCACCAGGCGGTCCTCGATCGGCGCGGGCGCCACGTACTTGCCCTTGCTGGTCTTGAACAGGTCCTTGACGCGGCCGGTGATCTTCAGGTTGCCGCCGCCGTCGAGCGCACCCTTGTCGCCGGTCTTGAGGTAGCCGTCGTCGGTGAACATGGCCCGGGTCTGCTCGGGCTCCTTGAAGTAGCCCGTCATCGTCCACGGGCTCTTGACCTGGATCTCGCCGTTGGCCGCGTCGATGCGGCACTGCACGCCCTCGTAGGGCAGGCCCACGGTGCCGGGCGTCGGCTTGCCGCGCAGGGTGATGTGCGAGGCGCCGCAGTTCTCGGTCATGCCGTAGCCCTCGTTGACCTCGAGGCCCAGGCGCGCGTACCAGCGCACCAGCTCGACGGGCATCGGCGCGGCGCCTCCGGCGGCGAACTTGCACTGGTCGAGACCGAGCGCGCGCAGCACCTTCTTGCCCACCAGACGGCCGATGATGGGCAGCTTCAGCAGGCGCTCGAGCTTGGCCGGCGGCATCTTGTGGTGCACGCCGTGCTGGAACTTGACCCACAGCCGCGGCACCGAGAAGAACACGGTCGGCCGGGCGCGCTGCATGTCGATCGTGAAGGTGTCCAGGCTCTCGGCGAACCAGACCTGCATGCCGGTGGCCAGCAGGCCATGCTCGACCAGCGCCCGCTCGACGATGTGCGACAGCGGCAGGTAGCTCAGCATGCGCCCTTCGTGGTCCAGCGGCACGCGCTTGAGGCCGGCGTCGAGCGCAAGCGCGAAGGCGCCGAAGGTGTGCATCACGCCCTTGGGCATGCCGGTCGTGCCCGAGGTGTAGATGATGGTGGCCAATTCGTCGGCCTCGCGCGTCGGGTTCCCGCTCATCGGCGCGCTGCGGGCGACGATGTCGTCCCACTGCGCGAAACGCTGCTTCGCGTCCTCGGGCGACAGCGGGAAGCTGATGCAGGGCAGGCCCTCGGGGATGCCCGGGCGCATGTGCTCCCACTCGTCGAGCTTGCCGACGAACAGCAGCTTCGACTCGCTGTGCGCCAGGATCTGCCGGATGGTCTCGGCGGCCAGCGTCGGGTACAGCGGCACCGAGATGTGGCCCGCCATCCAGATCGCCCAGTCGGCCATCATCCAGTGGGCGCAGTTCTTGGAGATCAGCGCGATCTGGCTCTTCGGCGGCAGGTTCAGCGACGCCAGGTGGGCCGCCATGCGGCGCGTTTCGTCGGCCGCCTGCTTCCAGGTCCAGGTGCGCACGGGCCCCGCCCCCTTGGCCGCCCCTTCGTAGGGCTGGGTGAAGACGACTCGGTCGGGCGCGCTGCGCTCCCAGTGGTACAGGCGCTGCAGGGCCAGGGTGTCGGGGGCAACGGGGCTCATGCGGAACACTCCAAGATCGAAACCGCGCGAGGCTAGTGTGCTCCGCCGACGCCCGCCAGCGGGCTAACCCAAGGCCGCTTTGGAGTGGGGTCTCTAGCGCCGGCTCAAAGAATCCCGGGATTGCCCGCGACCCCGATCAGGCGCGGCAGGTTGGTGCGCCGCGGCGCGAGCCGCTTCTGGGCCTTGAGCCAGGGTTCGACCACCTCCCACACCGGCTTGAGGCCGGCGCTGCGCGCGCTCTCGGCCACCGGCGCCCAGCCGGCCACCTTGTAGGCCTTGCCGGCCTCGATCGGCCGCCCGTCCAGCCGCATGTCGCTGATGCGCGAGCCCATTGCCGCCCCGGGCTCGATGGCGTAGGTCAAGCCGCCCACCCGCACCATGTCGCCACCCTGCTGGTAGTAGGGATCCGGGTTGAACAGGTTGTCGGCCACGTCCTCGAGCACCGTCTTGATCATCTCCCCGCTCATCTCGGTGACGGTGGCGTAGGAATAGGTGGTGGCGGTCTGGTCCATCAGGTGTTCGCGCGTGATGGCCTGGCCCGGCAGGATGCTGGTGCCCCAGCGGAACCCCGGCGAGAAGGCGATCGGCGCGTCCTGCACCGCCATCAGCGCGTCGAGCAGCAGCTGGTCCCAGCTGCCGTTGAAGTTGCCGCGGCGGTACAGCAGCCCGTCGCTGGTCGCCAGCACTTCCGCGAGCTGGCGCTCGTGCGGCGCACGCACCTTGGCGATCAGCGCGTTCATGGCCGGATCGGCCGGCAGCAGGTTGGCGAACACCGGCAGCAACCGGTAGCGCAGGTCGGCCACGCGCCCGTCGCGCACCTGCAGGTCGAGCACGCCCAGGAACTTGCCGTTGCTGCCGGCGTTGGTGACGAGCGTGTGCCCGCCGGCGTTCCTGACGACCACGGGCACGGGCACACCGTCGTGCGTGTGCCCGCCCAGGATGGCGTCGACGCCGCGCACGCGCGAGGCCATCTTGAGGTCGACGTCCATGCCGTTGTGGCTGAGCACCACCACGGCGCTGGCCCCCTTGGCGCGCGCCTCGTCGACCGCCTTCTGCAGCTCCTCGTCGCGGATGCCGAAGCTCCACTCCGGCGTGAAGTAGCGCGGGTTGGCGATCGGCGTGTACGGGAAGGCCTGACCGACGATGGCCACCGGCACGCCATTGACCTCTCGGATCACGTACGGCTTGAAGACCGGGTCCTCGAAGTCGGTGGTGCGCACGTTCTGCGCCACGAAGTCGATGCCGGCCGCCTTGAAGTCGCCCTCGACGATCTGCTTGACGCGCTCGGCGCCGAGCGTGAACTCCCAGTGTCCGGTCATCACGTCCACGCCGAGCAGGCGGCAGGCATCGACCATGTCCTGCCCCTGGGTCCACAGCGCGGTGGCCGAGCCCTGCCAGGTGTCGCCGCCGTCGAGCAGCAGCGCACCCGGGCGCGAGGCGCGCAACTGCCTGACCAGCGTGGCCAGGTGCGCGAAGCCGCCCACCTTGCCGTAGCGGCGCGCGGCGCGCTCGAAGTCGACCGCGGTGAACGCATGCGCCTCGCGCGATCCCGGCGCCAGCCGCGCCGCCTTCAGCAGGTGTGCCCCCACCAGGTGCGGCCACCGGCCGTGCAGCGCCCCCAGGCCGAGGTTGAGGCTCGGCTCGCGGAAGTACAGCGGCAGCAGCTGCGCATGGCAGTCGGTCATGTGCAGCAGCGACACGCTGCCCGCGCCGCGGAACGGCGCCGGCAGGTCGTAGGGGCTGGCGGCCCGGGCCTCGCCGCTGCGGCCCAAGCCGAAGCCG
>DASTJE010000066.1:0-2756 GCA_035716845.1 Burkholderiaceae bacterium | reverse complement strand
CGGAAGACGCCCGATGCGTGACATGCTTGACTGGTCGCGCCTCTGCGCCACGCCGCGCCGCGTCGCACCGAGCGCGCGCGGCCGCCCCGCGGTGCCGGCGTTCAGTGCGCGGCGCTGAACTCGTCGAAGGCCGCGATGGCGGCGGCGGCGTACATCAGCGACGGTCCTCCGCCCATGTAGGTGGCCACGCCGAGCGTCTCGTCGACTTCCTGGCGCGTCACGCCCAGCTTCACCAGGGTCTGCATGTGAAAGCCGATGCAGGGATCGCAGCGCGCGGCCACGCTGAGCGCCAGGGCGATCAGTTCCTTGGTCTTGCGGTCGAGCGCGCCGTCGCCGGTGGCGGCGCGGCCGAGGTCCGAGAACGCCTTCGTCACATCCGGCGTGCTGGCGCGCAGGGTCGCCAGCCGCGCCGACACGGACTGCGTCAGCGGCTTGTAGTGGATCGGGGCATCGGTCATGGAAGGCCTCCGCGCAGCCACGCGGCTGCGCCGTGCCCATCATGGTCGTGCGGTCGCGATCGGGGCCTGACGCGGCGCAACCGCGCCGCGCGCCGTGGTCGGGCGGCGCGGCGGCGCCGCGTGTGGCGCGCGCCTATTCGACGGCGTTGCAGCTCGGCGCGCAGACCATCTCGGTGCGGCCGAGCAGGCGCTTGCTCTGCAATTGCGCCGGCTGGCGGTGCTTGCCGCAGAGGAAGCACGATCGCGTGTTGCCGGTGCCCAGGAACGGAGACCCCGGTGGCTTGACGGCATAGCGCAGGCCGCCGGCAGAGAGTTTGCTGGTGGTCGGGGGAGTCTTGGCCATGGTGCGTATTGTCGCAGGGTCGGGCGAGCCCCGCGCGCCCGGCGTTTTCCCGCGCGCGGCGAACACGGATCGAACCGTGCCGCGGCGCCTACGCCGCCCCGAGCGCCAGGGCGGCGCGGTAGGTGACGAAGGCCGCCGCGTAGGCGAGCGCGAACAGGTAGGCCGCCAGCAAGGCCGGCACGCGCCAGCCGCCGGTCTCGCGTCGCACCGCGGCCAGCGTCGACAGGCATTGCGGAGCGAACACGAACCACGCCAGCAGGGCGTAGGCCGTGGCGGGGGCCCAGCCATGCGCGATCACCGGGCCGAGCGTGGCGGCCACGTCGTCGCCGCCGAGGGCGTAGACCGTGCCGAGCGAGGACACCAGCACCTCGCGCGCCGCGAGCCCGGGCACCAGGGCGATGCTGATCTGCCAGTTGAAGCCGATCGGCTCGAACAGGTGGGCCAGCGCGCGCCCCAGCGTGCCCGCCAGGCTGTACTCGATCGGCGCGCCGGTGGCGCCCGCCGGCGGCGCCGGGAAGCTGGCCAGGAACCACAGCGCCAGCGTCAGCACCAGGATCACGCCGCCGACGCGGCGCAGGAAGATCCGGGCACGCTGCAGCAGGCCGACGGCGAGGTGGCGCGGCGTCGGCCAGTGGTAGCTCGGCAGCTCCATCATCAGCATGCGCACCTCGCCGCGCGCGGTCAGGCGCTTGAGCACCCACGCCACCGCGAAGGCGCCGAGGATGCCGGCGCCGTAGAGGGTGAACAAGGCCACCCCTTGCAGGCCGATGCCGCCGGGCAGCGTGCGCGCGGGCACGAAGGCGCCGATCAGCAGCGTGTACACCGGCAGGCGTGCCGAGCAGGTCATCAGCGGCGCGAGCAGCATCGTCACGATGCGGTCGCGCGGGTCGGCGATGGTGCGCGTGGCCATGATGCCCGGGATGGCGCAGGCGAAGCTCGACAGCAGCGGGATGAAGGAGCGGCCCGACAGCCCCACGCTGCCCATCAGGCGGTCGAGCAGGAAGGCCGCGCGCGGCAGGTAGCCCGACTCCTCGAGCGCGAGGATGAAGAAGAACAGGATCAGGATCTGCGGCAGGAACACCAGCACGCCGCCGACGCCGGCGATGAGGCCGTCGGCCAGCAGGCTGGCGAGCCAGCGCCCCGCGCCGCTCGTCGGCAGCGCCTCGGTCACGGTGCGGGCGAGCGCGTCGGCGCCCGCCTGGATCAGGTCCATCGGCGCCTGCGCCCAGGCAAAGACGGCCTGGAACACGAGGAACAGCACCGTGGCCAGCAGCAGCGGCCCCGCCAGCGGGTGCAGCACGACGCGGTCGATGCGCTCGGTCGTCGTGTCCGGGTGGGCTTCGGCCAGCCCGAGGCCTTCCAGCAGGGCGGCCAGGCGCGCCTCGTCATGGCTCGCATCCGGTTGCGGCGGTGGCGCGGCGGGCCAGCGCTCGCGGTCGGCGATCAGCTCGCGCAGGGCCTTGTCGCCTTCGCGCTGCACGCCCACCGTGGCCACCACCGGCACGCCGAGCTGCGCCGCCAGGCGCCCGGCGTCCACCGGCAGTCCGCGGCGTGCGGCGAGGTCCGACATGTTGAGCGCCACCACCACCGGCAGGCCCTGGCGCAGCACGGCCAGCACGAGGCGCAGGTTGCGCCGCAGATTGGTGGCGTCGACCACGCAGACCACGAGGTCCGGGCGGCGTTCGCCGGTGGCCTGTCCGGCCAGCACCTCGGCGGTGACGCGCTCGTCGGGCGAGCGCGGGTAGAGGCTGTAGGCGCCGGGCAGGTCGAGCACGCGCACCGGGCGCTTCGACTCGCCGGTCAGGCGGCCTTCCTTGCGCTCGACCGTCACGCCGGCGTAGTTGGCCACCTTCTGGCGGCTGCCGGTGAGCAGGTTGAACAGTGCCGTCTTGCCCGAGTTGGGGTTGCCCACCAGGGCGACCAGGGCGCCCGCGGGATGGACGTGGACGACTGCG
>DASTJE010000065.1:0-22846 GCA_035716845.1 Burkholderiaceae bacterium | reverse complement strand
GCACGTGCTCAGCCTGAAGGACAACGACCAGAGCGCCAACCTGGAGGCGCTGGTCGACGCGGGCATCCGCAGCTTCAAGATCGAGGGCCGCTACAAGGACATGGCGACGGTGAAGAACGTCACCGCGCATTACCGGCAGCTCGTCGACGCGCTGCTCGAGCGCCGCCCGGAGTTCGCGCGCGCCGCGAGCGGGCGCTGCCGCTTCACGTTCACGCCCGACCCGCGGCAAGGCTTCAACCGCGGCGGCACCGACTACTTCGTCAACGGGCGGCAGGCCGACATCGGCGCCTTCGACACGCCCAAGCACGCCGGCCTGCCGGTGGGCCACGTGCTGCGCGTGGGCACCGACCACTTCGACCTCGACACCGGCGACGCCACCGTGGCGCTGCACAACGGCGACGCGCTGACCTGGGTCGACCGCCAGGGCGAGCTGCAGGGCGTGCCGGTGAACGTGGCCACGCCGCTCGGCGGCACGCAGTGGCGCATCGTGCCCAACCTCGGGCCCGGCCAGACGGTGGCCGGGCTGACGCACCGGTTCGACCTGCGGCGCGACACCGCCGTGAGCCGCAACCGCGACATGGCCTGGGAGCGCCTGCTGGCCCGGCCCTCGGCCGAGCGCCGCATCCTGATCGATGTGACGCTGGCGCAGGCGGCCGACGGCTTCGAGCTGGCGCTCAAGGACGAGGACGGCCATGCGGCGAGCGTGCGCACCGTCCACGCGCACGAGCCCGCGCGCGACGCGGCCCGCGCGGAGGCCACGCTGAAGGAACAGCTCGCCAGGCTGGGCGGCACGATCTTCGAGGCGCGGCGCGTGCGCCTGGCGCTGGCCCAGCCCTGGTTCGTGCCCGTCGGCGTGCTCAACGCGCTGCGCCGCGAGGCGGTGGCCGCGCTGGAGGCCGCGCGCGCCGCCGCCTTCGAGCGCCTGCCGCGCGCGGCCCCGGCGGAGCCGCCCGTGCCCTACCCCGAGGACACGCTCACCTACCTGGCCAACGTCTACAACGCCCGTGCCGCGGCGTTCTACGCGCGCCACGGCGTGAAGGTGATCGGCGCCGCCTACGAGAGCCACGAGGAGCTGGGCGAGGCCAGCCTGATGATCACCAGGCACTGCGTGCGCTTCAGCCTGAGCCTGTGCCCCAAGCAGGCCAAGGGCGTGACCGGCGTGCAGGGCACGGTGCGCGCCGAGCCGCTGACGCTGGTGCACGGCAACGACCGCTTCACGCTGCGCTTCGACTGCAAGCCCTGCGAGATGCACGTCGTGGGCGCGATGAGGAAGCACGTGCTCAAGGCCCTCAAGGCCGAGCCGCTGACCTTCTACCGCACGCGGCCGGCGGCGGCGCCGGCTCGGTAGCCGCGCCGATCGGCACCACCCCCAAGGAGGCCTGACCATGGTCTTGCTCGAATTCGCGATGGCGCCGGCCGGCAAGGGCGAGAGCCTGAGCGAGCACGTCGCGCGCATCCTCGACGTGATCGACCGCAGCGGCGTGCCCTACCGTCTGACGCCGATGGGCACCATCCTCGAGGGCGACTGGGACACGGTGATGCGCGTCGTCGGCGAGTGTTTCCGCACCCTGCAGGCCGACTGCCCGCGCATCTCGATGAACCTGAAGATGGACTACCGCGCCGGCAACGAGAGCCGGCTCGAATCCAAGGTCGCCAAGGTCGAGCAGCGGCTCGGTCGCCGGCTCAAGACCTGAGGCCGGGTCGCGCTGCATCGAAAGAGAGCCTCCGGCCGGTGCCGGTCCAGAGCGGCCGATCGTGCCGTGGCGATCGCGGGCGATTGGGGTGGCCTGTTCCGCTCATGTCCCCCGCGCTCGCTGGCGCGAGCGCTCCTCCTCGACTTCGCTCCACAGGCCACCCCAACCACCCGCTCCGGGACGCGAGCCGTCAATGGAGCCGTCAATGTCTAGTACTGGTCAGGGCGCGAACACGACGCCGTGCGAGAGGCCAGGATGATCGCGTGGCCACCGACGCGGCGTCGAAGGTCCCGCAGCGCAGAATGCGCGCTCGCCCCGACGACGAGGAGTAGCCCATGGCCACCGGCACCGTTCGACTGCACCGCGTGCTGCGCGCGCCGCCCGAGGTGGTGTACCGCGCCTTCCTCGAGCCCGATGCGCTGGCCAAGTGGCTGCCGCCCTATGGCTTCACCTGCGAGGTGCACCACCTGGAGGCGCGGGTGGGTGGGACGCACCGCATGTCGTTCCGCAATTTCGCCAGCGGCCACGGCCACTCGTTCGGCGGCACCTACGTCGAGCTCACGCCCTTCGAGACCATCCGCTACACGGACCAGTTCGACGCCGCGGCCCTGCCGGGCCAGATGCAGGTCACGGTGTCGCTGCGGGCGGTGTCCTGCGGCACCGACCTGTCGATCGTGCAGGAGAACGTGCCCGAGGCGATCCCGCTGGAGATGTGCCACCTGGGCTGGCAGGAATCGCTCGCCCAGCTCGCACTCCTGGTCGAGCCGGCGATCCCCGCCTGAGCGCGCTCAGCGCAGCGAGGTGGCCGCCAGCCGCTCGGTGCGCGCGATGGCGCGCGTCAGTTCCTCGTGCGGCTGCGTGCCGGCCTGCAGCTGCGGCAGCAGGCGCTGCCAGTACTGCAGCGCGGCGCGGAAGTCGCGCCGCCCGTAGGCGGCGCTGCCGGCCATCTCCAGCGCCTGCGGGTGGGCTGGCTGGAGCTTGAGCGCCTGCGCGATCAGCTCGCTCGGGCGCCCGTCGAGCGAGCCGCCCTGCGCCATGCCCAGCGCGTCGGCCCAGGCGCACCACACCGCGGGGTCGAGCGCCACCTTGGGCGAGGCCTCGACCGCACGCTCGAAGGCCGCGGCGGCCTCGGGGTAGCGCGCAGCCTCCAGCTCCGCGTAGCCCAGCAGGGCCCAGGCACGGCCGTCGCGCGGGTGCTCGCGCACCTGGCGCTGCAGCAGCTGCGTCGGCGGCGCGGCCTCGCCGGCGCGCTCGGCCGGCTCCGCGGGCGGGGCGGCCGCGGGCGCCAGGCCCGGCGCCCGCCAGGCCCAGGCCAGCGCCAGCACCCCGGCCAGCAGCACGGCCCCGGTGCCCAGCGCGCGCCGCGTGGCGAGCGCCGTCACTTCGAGGCCGGCGCCGCGGCCGGCGCGCGCGCGGCCGCGCGCCGCGCGGCCATCGCGTCATCGAGCAGCTTGATGCCTTCCTGCGAGATCACCATCGACTTGTTCAGCGATTCGGTGGCCTCTTCGGGGTTGTGGAAGGCCGAGCCGTTGGAGGCGGTCCACCATTCCCAGTTGATGTGCGCTTCGTAGTGCTTGCCGCGCACCTGTTCGAGCACGCCCTCGTCCACGCCGGCCGCGCGCGCCTCCTCGAACTTGTCGATCATGCGCGTGAGCCAGAACTCGGCCTTGCGCAGCTTGCCGTTGTAGCGGTTCTTCAGCGACTCGATGGCGTACTCGGCCTGCTTCTCGGTCCACTTGTCGTGGCAGGTGAGGCAGGTCTCCTTGAGGTAGTACTTCGGGCTGGTCTGCCAGTGCGAGGTGTAGATCTTGCCGGTCTTGGGGTCCTTCACCTTGGGCATGTGGCAGTCGGCGCAATCGGCGCCGGCCTTCTGGTGCGCCGAGCCGTAATAGACCTCGGCGTCGGGGTGCTGGCCCTTCCACAGCATCGCGCCGGTGATGCCGTGCTTGAAGTCGCGGAACTTCAGGTCGGTGTAGTGCCTGGCGATGTCGGCGACCTTCTTGAACGGGAAGTGGTTGGTGCGGCCGTCGGCCATCGTCACCGGCTTGCCCTCGAGGTCGGTCCCCGGATTGCAGTTGTACTCGACGTGGCACTGCGAGCACATCAGCTTGCTGTCGGGGCGCGACAACAGGCCCACCTTGCGCGTGTAGCCGCGCGTGCCCAGCTCGCGGATGTCGATCTTGGCGCCCTTGCGGTCGGCGTGCCAGACGGTGTCCTTCTCGGGCCGCGAGACGGCCTGCAGCAGCGCGTCGCGCACCACGCGCGGGCCGGCGCTGTGCGGGTCGTGGCAGAAGATGCAGTTCAGCGAGTGGTTGACGTCCTTGACGAAGTCCACCACCTTGGAGGTGCGGCTCCACTTCACGCCCGGCACCGGGTCGCCCATGAAGGCCCAGTCGAGGATGTGGTCGGCCGTCTTGCAGCTCATGCACACCGGGTTGGCGGCCGCGGCGGTGCCGGGCTTGAAGGCCTTGTGGTCCTGGCCGGGGTACTGGTCCTCGAGGTAGTCCCAGATCTTGAAGTTGCCGCCCGCCTGGCCGAGGAACTCCCAGCCCAGCTTGTTCTTGAAGCGGCCGCCGAAGGCGCGGTCGACCACCAGCTGGTCGTACAGCGCGAAGGCGTGCGAGCGCGGCAGGTTGTGCTCGCGCGTGAAGCCGTGCGGCGTCATCAGCTTTTCCCACGACGGGTTGGGCGAGAAGCCGGTGGCCTGGCTCTTCTCGTTGCGCGCCGTCTTGTTCCAGTTCATCGTGTACAGCGTGTCGAACTGGGGCTTGTGGCAGGTGCCGCAGGCCGACGGGTTGGTCGTCGTGGTGGGCCGCGTCTTCTCGTTGGCGCTGTGCGCGGCGAGGTTGCCGTGGCACGACGAGCAGCCCACGGTCTGGTGCTTGCCGTCGTCGCGGAACTTCTTCACCGGCTCGTGGCACTTGAGGCAGGCCGCCGACTCGGCGGCCGTGGCCTTCAGGGCCTGCGCGCTCGGCGCGGGGGCGCTGCTCGTGAGCACCTTGGGGGTCGCGTCCTTGGCGGCCGGCGCGGCCCACGACAGCGCCGTGCCCAGGCACAACGCGGCCAGCGCCAGGATGGCGCGCACTGCTGGGCGGCCGGATGGTCGGGTTCGGGCGGGCATCTTGATCTCCTTGTGGTGGCGGTGGGCCCCTCGCTCGCGCCAGTAGGTTAGCGACGGCCGGCACGCCGCCGCGCGATTTCGCCGCCGCCTTGCGCACGCTCAATCGGGCGTGCGGCAAGCCCGCCACGCCCGGCACGGGGCCGCCGCGCGATGCGCGCGCGCAGTCGAGTTGATGATGGTCAAGCGCAGCAGGCCGGGCTGGCCGCACGCTCGGTCTTGCCCGAGGCACTCACCGCGCCGCGCGCGCGGGCCATGGTCGTGATGCGCCAACCAGAACCGAGCAGCGCCCCCTCCGAGGTCGATGCCGCGATGAGCCGCGTGCTGGCGGCCGAGCGCGACGCGCGCGCGGCCATCGAGGCCGCGCGGCTGCAGGCCGCGCAGGTGGCCGAGGCCGCGCGCCAGCGTGCCCGTGCGCTCGAGGAGCGGCGGCGCGAGCGTGTGGCACGGGCGCATGCGCTCATGCAGCAGCGCGTGCAGGCCGAGCTCGACGCGCTGGCCGAAGCCGCGCGCCGGCTGCCGGCGCACGACGAGCCCGACGCGGCGGCCCGCGAGCGCCTGGAGGCCGCGGTGCAGGCGCTCGCGTGCGCGCTCACCACGCCCGACGGGGCCAGCCCATGATCGGCGCCGGCAGCCTCGAGTACGCGCATGCCCGCCTGGCGGCGCGCTGGGGGCGCCGTGCCGACGAGGCCCTGTGGCGCCGCGTGGAGACGACGCGCGACCTCTCTGCGGTGCTCGACCTGGTGCGCGCCAGTGCGCTGGCGCCCTGGGTCGAAGGCCTCACGCCCGGCGCCGGGGTGCACGCGATCGAGGCCGCGCTTGGGCGGCGCTGGCGCAGCCATGTGGACGAGGTGGCCGCGTGGATGCCGCCGGCCTGGCACGCGGCGGTGACCTGGTGCGCGGTGCTGGCCGAGTTGCCGCTCGCGCTGCACCTGGCGCGCGGCGGCACGCCGCCGGCCGGGCGCCCGCGTGACGACGCCGCGGCATCGCGCCCGGCGGCGGCGGCGCAGCGGCGCGCGCTCGTCGACGCCGCGGCCGGCGGGCCCGCGGCGTTGTGGGCGGCCTGGTGCGCGCACTGGCAGCGCGTGCGGCCCGCCGCCACGGCCGACCCCCACGAGCCGGCGCTGCTGGCGCTGCTGCGCCGTCACGGCGCCGACTTCGCGGCCCCCGGCGCCGATGGCTGGGCGCTGCGGCGCGCGCTGCAGCAGCGCCTCGTCGCGCTGCGCCGGCGCGCGATCGCCGAACCGTCGATGGCCTTCATCGAGCTGGTGCTCGCCGCCCTCGAAGGCGAGCGCCTGCGCGGCGAGCTGGTGCGGCGCGCCGCGTTTCCACAGCGGGCGGTGGCGGCATGAACGCGTCGGCCCGCAGTCCGCTGCGCCCGCGCCCCGCGCGCTGGTTCGAGATGCTCGTGGCGCGCGACGACACGACGCTGGCACTCGAGGCGCTGGCCGCCACCGGCGCGGTGGAGCTCGAAGCGCGCGACGGCGCATCGCTGCCCCCCGCCTTCGCCGACCTGCGCCCGCTGCTGCCGCAGTTCGCCGAACTCGCCGCGCGCTACCGGGCGTTCTGGCCGCGCATGCGCCTGGAGGCCTCGGCATTGCCCGAGCCGCCGGTGTCGGCCTTGCAGCGCAGCCTGTCCGTGCTGCGCGCCTGGGCACGCGACGCCGAGCCGCTGGTGCGCCGCCTGCAGGCCGCCGAGGCCGAGGCGGCGCGGCTGCAGCACTGGCGCGCGGTGTTCGCGCAGCTGCAGGCCCAGCGCAGCACGCTCGACCTCGCGCAGGCCGCGCAGGCGGGGCCGACGCTGCAGGTGCGGCTGGCGGTGTTCCCGCCCGGCAGCGCACCGCAACTGGCAGGGCTCGCCCACACGCTGCTGGCGCACGCCTTCGAGAGCGACGTCGAGCCGGCAGGCACGCAGTGCCTGCTGACGCTGGGCACGCCCGAGCAGCAGCACGCGCTCGCGTCGCAGGTGCTGGCCGCCAAGGGGCAGTGGCTCGAACCGCCGCAGTGGCTGAGCGCCGATGCCGCGGCCTGCGACGAGGCGTGCGCCGCGCGCCAGCGCGCACTGGCCGACGAGGCCGCTGGCGCACGGCGCGCGCTGGACGCCGCGGCCCACGCGCACGGCCTGCACAGGGCGCTGGCCGACGTGCACCGCCTGCAATGGGTGCTCGACAACGTGCATGGCCTGGAGTCCGGGCCGCTGCTGTGCTGGATCACCGGCTGGACCAGCCGCGACGCGGCCGCGCTCGAAGCGGCGGTGGACGCCAGCGGCGCACGCGCGCTGCTGCGCCTGGCGGCGCCGCCGGCCGGCGCGCGCGCACCGATGCTGCTGGCCAACCCGTGGTGGGCACGGCCGTTCGAGGTCTTCGCGCGGGCGATGGGCATGCCCTCGGGCACCGAGGCCGACCCGAGCACGCTGCTGGCCGTCGCGGTGCCGCTGATGTTCGGCTACATGTTCGGCGACGTCGGCCAGGGCCTGGTGATCGCGGCCGTGGGGTTCGCCTTGCGCCGGCGCTTCCCGCTCGCGCGCCTGTTCATCGCCGGGGGCGTGTCGGCCGCGCTGTTCGGCCTGCTGTTCGGCAGCGTGTTCAGCCTGCACCTGCTGCACCCGCTGTGGCTCGCGCCGCTGGACGACCCGCTCGCGGTGCTGACCGTGCCGCTGGCCGGCGGCGCGGCGCTGCTCGCGCTCGGTCTGCTGCTGTCGGCGCTGGAGGCGCACTGGCGTGGCGAACTGGGCGCCTGGCTGGCCACCGACCTCGGCTTCGTGATCGCCTACCTGGGCCTGGTCGCCGCGCCGTTCGGCCCCTGGGCGGGCGCGTCGCTGGCGCTGGCGGCCGCCGGCGCGCTGCTGTGCTGCGCCGGCCATGCCTGGCAGGCGCGCCGCGCGTCGGCCGCGCTCGTCGCGCTGGGCGAACTGGCCGAGCGCCTGCTGCAGATCCTCATCAACACGCTGTCGTTCGCCCGCGTGGGTGCGTTCGCGCTCGCCCATGCCGGGCTCTCGTCGGCCATCGTGGCGCTGATGGGCGCGGCCACGAGCACGGCCACGCAGGCGCTCGTGCTGGTGCTGGGCAACCTCGTGGTGATGGCGCTCGAAGGCCTGGTGGTCTCGATCCAGACCACGCGCCTGGTGCTGTTCGAGTTCTTCGCCCGCTTCCTCGAGGCGCAGGGCCGGGTGTTCCGGCCCCTGCCCCCGCCCCCTTCGATGACCCCGCAGGAGAGTTCCACGTGACCACCGCCACCAAATTCGGCATCGCCGCGCTCGCGCTCCCGCTCCTGGCCGGCCTGGGCGCCCTGCTCCTCACGGCCGCGCTCACGCCGGCCTTCGCGGCGGAGGCGGCCGCGCAAGGCCTGGCGCCCGAAGTGCTGTCCTGGGGCCTGGCGGCGGCCGCGGCGTCGACCGCGCTGGCCGCGCTGGGCGCGGGCTTCGCGGTGGCCAAGGTCGGCACCGCCGCCATCGGTGCGCTGGCCGAGAAGCCCGAGCTGTTCGGCCGCCTGCTCATCTTCGTCGGCCTGGCCGAAGGCATCGCGATCTACGGCCTGATCGTGTCGATCCTGATCCTCAACCGACTGGCATGACACCCGCCGCTGCGCCTGCGGCGCTGACCCCCTTGGAGGGCGCCATGCCCCTGTACCTCGGCGACGAGATCAGCGCCGCGGGCTGGCGCCTGGCCGGCGTGGCGGTCGAGGTGCCCGCACCCGGCCACGAGACGACCGCGCTCGCCGAGGCCTGCACGAAGGCGCCGCTGGTGCTGCTGTCGGCAGCGCTGGCCGCGCGTGTCGAACCCGCGGTGCTGGCGCGCGCGACGCAGGCGCTGGCGCCGCTGGTGGTGGTGCTGCCCGACCCGCAGGGCGCCGCGGCGCTGCCGGACCTCGGCGCGCGCCTGCGCGCGCAGCTCGGCCTGGAGGCGCACGGCGTGGAGAGCGCGCCATGACGCTGGGTGCGCGCACCGCGGCCTTGCTGGACCTGGTGGCGCAGGACCGCGCGGCGCAGTGCGACGCCATCGGCGCGCAGGCCGCGGCACAGGCCGACGAGCTGCTGGCGCGCGCGCGCCGCCAGTCGCGCGAGCACGCCCGCGAGGCGCTGGCCGAGGAGCGCCGGCGCGCGCGCGCGGCACTCGAGGCGGCGCAGGCCGAGCTGGCCACGCAGCGCCGCGCGCACGCCCAGCGCCGGCTGGAGGCCCTGCTCGCGCTGGGCTGGCAGCGCCTGCCCGAGGTGCTGCGCGAGCGCTGGCGGCGTGCCGACACGCGTTCGGCCTGGGTGCAGGGCGTGCTGGGCCGTGCGCGCGCGACGCTGCCGGGCGCGGCATGGACGCTGACGTCGGCGCCCGACTGGCCGGCCGCGGAGCGCGAGCGCTGCCTGCAGCAGATCGCGCGCGAGCCCGGCCGCACGGCGCAATGGCAGCCCGACGCCCGCATCGACGCCGGGCTGCGCGTGAGCTGCGGCGGCAACGTCGTCGATGCCACGCTGGCCGGCCTGCTGGCCGACCGCGACGAGATCGGCGGCCGCCTGGTCGGCCTGCTCGACGCGGGCGAGGAGGCCCGATGACGCGCGCCCTGCTGCGCTGGATCAGCGGCCCGGTGCTGCGCGCGCGCGTGGCCGAGGGCAGCGCGCCGTTCGCGCTGCGCGAGGCGGTGCGCGTGGGCGAACAGGCCCTGCTGGGCGAGGTGGTGCGGCTCGACGGCGACGAGATCCTGGTGCAGGTGTACGAGGACACCACCGGCCTCAAGCCCGGCGTCGCCGTCGAGGGCGACGGGCTGCCGCTGGCCATCCGCCTCGGACCGGGCCTGCTCGGCCACATCTTCGACGGCCTGCTGCGGCCGCTGGCCGGGCAGGCGTCGCCGTTCGTGGCGCCGGGCCTGCGGCGCGCAGCGCCGCAGCGCTTCGCGTTCACCCCGCGCGTGGCGCCGGGCGACGCGCTCGCGCCCGGCCAGGCCTTCGGCGAGGCGCGCGCGGCGTCGGGCCGCGTGCAGCGTTGCCTGGTGCCGCCCGACGTGCAGGGCACGGTGCTCGCGGTGGCGGCCGAGGGCGAGCACGGCGAGGCCGATGCGGTGTGCACGCTGCGCGCGCCCGACGGCCTGGAGCGCACGCTCGCGATGGGCCACGACTGGCCGGTGCGCGTGCCGCGGCCGGTGCGGCGGCGCCTGCCGGCCGCCGCGCCGCTGGTCACCGGGCAGCGCATCCTCGACAGCCTGTTCCCGGTGGCGCTGGGGGGCAAGGCCGCCATCCCCGGCGGCTTCGGCACCGGCAAGACCGTGCTGCTGGAGGCGCTGGCCAAGGGCAGTGCCGCCGACGTGATCGTCTACCTGGGCTGCGGCGAGCGCGGCAACGAGCTGGCCGGCGTGCTGGAGGAGTTCCCGCAACTGGCCGACCCCAAGACCGGCGGCCCGCTGATGGACCGCACGGTGGTGATCGCCAACACCTCGAACATGCCGGTGGCCGCGCGCGAGGCCTCGATCTACAGCGCGGTGACGGTGGCCGAGTACTTCCGCGACCAGGGCCTGGACGTGGCGCTGATGGCCGACTCCACCAGCCGCTGGGCCGAGGCGCTGCGCGAGGTGTCGGGCCGCTTCGGCGAGCTGCCGGGCGAAGGGGGCTACCCGGCCTACCTGTCGTCGCGGCTGGCGGACTTCTACGAGCGAGCGGCGGTGGTCGAGACGCTGGGCGCCGGGCGCGGCTCGGTGACGCTGATCGGCGCCATCAGCCCGCCCTCGGGCGACTTCTCCGAGCCGGTCACGAGCCACACCAAGCGCTACGTGCGCGCGTACTGGGCGCTCGACGTCAAGCGCGCGCAGGCGCGCTTCTACCCGGCCGTGCACCCGCTGCAGAGCTACGCCGAGGACGCCCGCAGCTTCGCGCCGTGGTGGGCGCAGCAGGGCAACACGCACTGGCTGGCGCTGCGCAAGCGTTTCCTGACGCTGCTCGACGAACAGGCGCGGCTGGAGCGCATGGCGCGCATCATCGGCCGCGACGCGCTGCCGCTGCGCCAGCAGCTCACGCTGCTGTGCGCCGAGCTGGTCAACGACGCCTTCCTGCGCCAGTCGGCCTTCTCGCCGATCGACCACGCCTGCAGCCCGGCGCGCCAGGGCGCGATGATGCGGCTGGTGGCGCGCTTCGTCGATCGCGCCGAGGCCGCGGTGGGCACCGGCGTGCACCCCGAGCGCCTCGCGCGCCTGCCCTGCCTGCGGGCGCTGCAGCGCATGGGCGAGGAGATCGGCGACGACGCGCTGCCGCGCCTGGCCGAGCTCGAGGCGCGCGTGGACCGCGAGTTCGCCACATTGAGCCCCGCCGTCGACCCGGAGGCCGCCGATGCGACTGACCGCTGAGGGCGCCGCCACGCGCCTGGAGGGGCCGCTGCTCGTGCTGCGCCGCACGCTGGACGTCGGGCTGCACGAGGCGGTCGAGGTGATCGGGCGCGACGGGCGCGCGCGGCGCGGCCGCGTGGCGTCGCTCGACGAGCAGTTCATGACCGTGGAGGTGCTCGAATCGACCGCCGGCCTGACCCTGCCCGACACCGTGCTGCGCTTCCTCGGCGAGCCGCCGGCCTTCGGGCTCGCGCCCTCGATCCTCGGCCGCGTGTTCAACGGCGTGGGCCAGGTGATCGACGGCGGCCCGCCGATCGCGGCGCTGCGGCGCCAGCGCATCGACGGCGTGCCGATCAACCCGGTGGCGCGTGCCGGCCCGCGCGACTTCATCGAGACCGGCGTGACGACGATCGACCTGATGAACAGCCTGGTGCGCGGCCAGAAGCTGCCCATCTTCTCCGGCGGCGGCCTGCCGCACGACCGCCTGGCCGCGGAGATCGCGCGCCACGCCCGCCTGCGCCGTGCGCACGCGGCGACGCGCCGCGACGCCGCCGCCCCGGAGGACGACTTCTGCATCGTGTTCGCCGGCATCGGCCTGCCGCACGACAGTGCCGAGTTCTTCCGCGCCAGCCTCGAGCAGGGCGGCGCGCTGGAGCGCACGGCGCTGTTCCTGAACCTGGCCAGCGACTCGTCGACCCAGCGCCTGCTCACGCCGCGCTTCGCGCTCACGGCCGCCGAGTACCTGGCCTTCGAGTGCGGCAAGCACGTGCTGGCGATCCTCACCGACATGACCAACTACGCCGAGGCGCTGCGCGAGGTGTCGTCCAGCAAGGGCGAGATCCCCGCGCGCAAGGGCTTTCCGGGCTACCTCTATTCGGACCTGGCGACCCTGTTCGAGCGCGCCGGTACGATCCGCGGCATGCGCGGCACGCTCACGCAGTTGTCCATCCTCACGATGCCGGCCGACGACATCAGCCATCCGATCCCCGACCTGACGGGCTACATCACCGAGGGCCAGATCGTGCTGTCGCGCGACCTGGACCGGCGCGCCGTGTACCCGCCGGTGGACGTGCTGCCCAGCCTGTCGCGGCTGATGAAGGACGGCACCGGCGGCCAGTACACGCACCCGGACCACCCCGCGCTGGCGAGCCAGCTCTATGCCGCCTACGCGCGCGCGATGCAGGCGCGCGTGCTGGCCAGCGTGGTCGGCGAGGAAGGCCTGGCCGCCACCGACCGCCAGTACCTCGCCTTCGGCCAGGCCTTCGAGGAGCGCCTGGTGCACCAGGACGCGCCGCGCACGCTCGAGCAGAGCATGGCCATCGGCTGGCAGCTGCTGGCCGGCTTGCCGGTGTCCGAGTTGTCGCGTCTGTCGGATGCACAGATCGCGCAGCACCTGGCCACGACCGCGGGGTCGGCGTGAGCGCGCCGCGCCGCTCCCAAGCGCTCGCCCCGCAGCGCGCAGCGCGGAGGGTAGTCCAGTGACCGAGCGCAGCCCCACCCGCGCCGCGCTGCTCGACCTGCGGGACGAGCGCCATGCGATGCGCGAGGGCTGGGTCTTCCTGGACGAGAAGTGCCTGCTGCTGGCCGGCGAGATGCTGCGCCAGCTCGCGCGGCACGCGGCGCAGGCGCGCGCACTGGCGGCGGCGCACGAGGCCGCCATGGACGCGCTGGCGGCCGCGCTGGGGCGCCACGGCCTCGAGGAGCTGCAGCTGCAGCCCGAGGGCCGCTGGCCCGAGGACGCGCGCCTCGAGCGGCGTACCGACAACCTGATGGGCGTGCGCCTGCAGCAGGCCTCGTGGCCGCGCGGCGCGCCCACCGCCGAGCCTGCGTTGTGGCCCTCGCCCGAACTGGCCGCCTGCCGGCGCGCCTTCGCGGCGCTGCTCGACGCCGCGGTGCCGCTCGCGGCCACCGCGGGCAACCTGGAGCGGCTGTCGCAGGAGTACCGGCGCTCGGTGCGGCGCGCCCGTGCGCTGCAGGACGTGCTGCTGCCCGAGTCCGAGCGCGAGCTGCGCGGGATCGAGACGGCGCTCGAGGAACTCGAGCAGCAGGACCTGGTGTCGATGCGGCACCGTCCCGCCGCGATGGCCGGGGCGCGCTGACGATGGACGTGCACCGCAGTGCGCTGGTGTCGCATCCGGCCGGGCGGATGTTCCGCCTCATCGAGGCGGCCGAGGACTACCCGGCCTTCCTGCCCTGGTGCGCCGGCGCGACCATCCTCGAACGCAGCGACGAGCTCGTGCGCGCGCGCCTGGACGTGGCCTGGCGCGGCCTGCGTTTTTCCTTCGTCACCCGCAACCCCAAGCGCGCGCCGACGTGGATGTCCATCGGCCTGGAGGAAGGGCCGTTCCGGCGCTTCCACGGCGAGTGGCAGCTCACGCCGCTGGCCGCCTGGGGCTGCCGCATCGATTTCCGCCTCGGCTACGAGTTCGACACCGCCGTGCTGGGCGCGCTGGCCCATCCGGTGTTCGACCATGCGGCCGACACCCTGGTCGACGCGTTCGTGCAGCGCGCCGACACTCTGCCGCCCGACGGCGAAGCCCCGTCCACCGACCCGAAGCCCCAAGGAGAACTGCCATGAGCACCCCCGTCTACACCGCCCTGCGCGCCAACAAGCTGGCGGCCGAACTGAGCGATGCGCAATGCGCCGCGCTGGCCGAGCGGATGACCCTGCGCGAACTCGCCGACGGCGAGGTGCTGGTGGCCGAGGGCCGCAGCGACGCCCACCTGTACCTGCTGGTGCAGGGCGCGCTCGCGGTGGCGCGCGGGGCCGGCACGCCCGAGGAGGTGGTGCTGTTCACGCTCGGGCCCGGCGACGCGGTGGGCGAGCTGAGCTTTCTCGACGACAACGTGCACTACGCGTCGGTGGTGTCGCGCGGCGCCAGCCGCGTGCTGGGCCTCGAGCGCACGCAGTTCGAATCCCTGCTCGACCACGACCCGCACGCCGTCTACAGGGTGATGCGCGCCATCGTGCGCCGCGTGCACCAGAATCAGCACCGCCTCGCGGCGCAGGCCAGCGAGCTGAGCAACTACATTTACAAGCAGCACGGACGCTACTGATTTCCCGCGCATGAGCGAGCTTTCCCGCACCTTCGGCTACCAGACGGTCGACGAGACCGAGCGCGAGCGGCGCATCCGCCGCGTGTTCAGCGCCGTGGCCTCGCGCTACGACCTGATGAACGACCTGATGAGCCTGGGCATCCACCGCCTGTGGAAGCGCACGCTGGCGCGCCTGGCCGCGCCGAGGGCGGGACAGGTGATCGTCGACCTGGCCGGCGGCACCGGCGACGTGGCCGCACGGCTGGCTGCGCCCGACCGCCTGGTCACGGTGGTGGACCCGAGCGTGCCGATGATGGCCGCCGGGCGCGGCCGCGGCACGCCGGCGCTCGCGCACGTGCGCTGGATCGCCGGCACCGCGGAGCGCCTGCCGCTGCCCGACGCCAGCGTGGACACGCTGACCATCGCCTTCGGCATCCGCAATGTGACGCGCCTGGACGACGCCCTGGTCGAGATCTTGCGGGTTCTCAAGCCCGGGGGGCGCTTCCTTTGTCTAGAGTTCAGTACCCCGCACGCGCTCATCCGGCCCTTGTACAACCTGTTCTCCTTCACCGTGATTCCCCGCCTCGGGGCCTGGGTGGCGCGTGCGCCCGAGGCCTACGCCTACCTTGTCGAGTCGATCCGCCGCTTCCCCGACCAGCGCGCCTTCCAGGCGCTGATCGAGCGTGCGGGCTTTCGCGACGTGCACTACCGCAACCTGAGCCTGGGGATCGCCGCGATCCACGTCGGCACCAAGGGGCCGACACGGTGAGCGTCAACCAGATGTCCGTGCGCACCGTGCGCGCAGGCTCCGCGGCCGCCTGGCTCGCGGCGGTGCGCCCGCGCAGCCTGCTGGTGGCCATCAGCCCGGTGCTGGTGGGCGCCGCGCTGGGCTGGCTGCGCACCGGCGCGCTCGACGGCACGGTGGCGCTGATCGTGCTGGCCGCGTCGCTGCTGGTGCAGGTGGTGACCAACCTGCAGAACGACGTGGGCTACACCGTGCGCGGGGCCGAGGCCAGCGGCACGCGCGTCGGCCTGCCGCGCGCCACCGCCCATGGCTGGCTGACGGTGGGCGCGGTAAGGGGGGCCATCGTGGCCGTGGCCGTGGCCGCCACGCTGCTCGGCTTGTGGCTGGTCGCGCTGCGCGGCTGGCCGGTGCTGGCCATCGGCGTGGCCTCGCTGGCCGCGGCGCTCGCCTACATGGGCGGCCCCAGGCCGATCGCCTACACCCCGCTGGGCGAGTTCACGGTGTTCGTCTTCTTCGGCCTCGTCGCGGTGATGGGCACCGACTGGGTGCTCACCGGCAGCCTCGGCGCGGCCACGGTGGTGTCGGCCACGGCGATCGGCGCGCTCGCCGCCGCCGCGCTGGCGGTCAACAACCAGCGCGACGTCGCCCACGATGCGCAGGTCGGGCGCCGCACCTTCCCGGTGGTGTTCGGACGCGCCGCGGCCCACGGGCTGACGGCCGTGCTGCTGCTGGGCCCCTTCGCGCTGACGCCGCTCATCGCCTGGCTGGGCGGCAGCTGGCTGCTCAACCTGCCGCTGCTGCTGCTGCCGGCGGCCTGGGCGCTGCGGCGCGATTTCGCGCGCTGCGCGCCGGGCCTGCCCTACAACCTCATCCTCTTCCGCACCTTCAAGCTCGAACTGCTCTACGCCGTGCTGCTCGCCTCGGGTGCCGTGCTGGGCCGCCTGTGGGAACTCTGATCGACATGCGCCTTTCGCGACGCCAGGTCCTGACCACCGCCGCGGCGCTGTGTGCCGCGCCTGCGGGCCGCGCCCAGGCCCGTTTTCCGGAGCGCCCGGTGCGCATCGTCGTGCCGTATGGCGTGGGCATCGGCCCGGACGTCGTGATGCGCAGCGTGGCCGACAACCTGCAGCGGCAGTGGCGCCAGCCGGTGGTGATCGACAACAAGCCCGGTGCCTCGGGCATCCTCGCCTTCTCCGACATCCGCCGCACGGCGCCCGACGGCTACACGCTGTACGTGGCCGATACCGCGACGATGGTGGTCAACCCGCTGATCAACGACCAGCTGCCCTACGACCCGGCGCGCGACGTGATGCCGCTGACGCTGCTGTTCCATGCCACCTTCGTGGTGCTGGTGGGCGGCGACAGCCGCTGGAAGGGCGTGCCGCAGCTGCTGGAGGCCGCGCGGCGCGAGACCGGCCGCGTCAGCTACGCCTCGCTGGGCAATGGCCACGCGAGCCAGATGTCCGTCGAGACGCTGGCCCATGCCGCGGGCGTGCGCCTGCTGCACGTGCCCTTCAAGGACGCGGGCGCGCTCTTCACTGCGGTGGCGGCCGGCGAGGTCGACTTCACCACCTTCTCGATGAACACCGTGGCCGGCCTGCTGCAGCGCGGCAAGCTGCGCGCGCTCGCGGTGGCCGCCAAGCGGCGTCTGCGGGACCATCCGGACCTGCCCACGCTGGCCGAGGTGGGGGCACCGCCCATCGAGATGCACCCGTGGGCGGGCGTGGTCGCGCCCGCGGGCGTGCCGCCGCCGGTGGCCGAGCAGTTGCAGCGCGACCTGGTGGCCGCCATCGACTCGCCGTCGGTGCGCGAACGCATCGCGCCGCTGGGCTTCGAGCTGCTGCCGTCGACGCCGCAGCAGTTGCGTGCCCGCATGGATGCCGACCTCGCGCTGTACACGCCGCTGGTGCGCGAGGGCCGCGTCTCCAGGCTCTGAGCCCACGAGCAGCGGCACCGCGCGCGGAGGACCGTCCCATGAGCCGCCATCACGCCCACCTGATCCGCACCATCTTCCAGGATCCGCCCAGCCACAACATCCACTGGCGCGAGATCGAGTCGCTGCTCAAGCACGTGGGCGCGGCGATGGATCCGCTGTCGGGCGCGCGCGTGCGCGTGACGCTCCACCGCATGGAGGAGATCGTGCACCGCCCGCACCATGGCAGCACGATGGCCGCCTCGGCGATCGTGCACCTGCGCGGCTTCCTGGCGCGCGCGGGCGTCACGCCCTCGCAGTACGAGAGCAAGGACGACGCGGGGGCGGCTGGCTGATCGCTCGCGCCCGCCCCCGCGGCATCACTTCTGCTGCAGCTGGTTCAGGTACTCCAGCAAGGCCATGATGCGGGTGCGCACGAACTGCGCCTGGTTGTAAGGCAGGTCGGGCATCTGCTCGACCGCCTGCATCGTGTAGTCGAGCCCCCACACCGGCATCTCGCGCGGGCCGTGGCCGCCGCCGGCCCCCTCGATCTGTGCGTACGTGCGCGTCACCGGGAACAGGCCGCCGTTGCGGCGCGCCATCGTCGTCAGGTCCGGCGGCGGGCGCTTCAGCGACTCCGCGTAGGGGCCGCGGCCCTTGGCGTCGAGGCCGTGGCACACGGCGCACTTGGCCTCGAACTCGCGCTGGCCCAGGTCCTTGCGGGCCTGGGCAGCCGCGGGCACGGCGGCCCCGAGGATTGCGAGAGCAGCTCCTGCAAGAAGCGCGGAGCGCAGGGTCGGGTTTCGCATCGCTGTCACCTCCTGGCCGCCGGACGACCGGACGGCCCTACTTGCCGAACACCAGGAACATCGGCTCGTCGCTGGTGGCGTGCCGCACCTGCGCGTTGTCGAAGGCGGCGAAGCCGAACGCGTAGCGCTTGCTCAGGTCGTTCCACTGCACGTCGAACTTGCTGCCGGTCACCAGCTTGCGGCTGATCACCGCCGTGTGCACGCCGTCCTTCCACGCGGTGGCGATGCGAACGTCGGCACGGTCGCCCTGCAGCACGTTGCTGATGTGCGCGGCCACCTCGTCGCCGGGCTTGAACCTGCTGTCGTCGAAGGCCACCTCGTCGCCGCGTCGGATGAAGTAGGTGCCGCCGGCGTTGGCCGCCTTGCCGTCCTTGTTCATGAACTTGGGCTTGCCGTTCTCGAGCGGGAAGGCGTTGTACTCGGCGCCGCCCGGGTCGCCCTTGCGGCCGGCGTTCGGGCTCTTCTGGGCGTCGTAGCGGGTGTGGTCGGTGTACTGGTCGTCGACGAAGCCCATCGGTGCCGTGCGCATGCCCTTCATGTGCCACATGTCGAGGATCTCGCCCTCGCTGCGCGTGTACTTGTTGCCGTAGGGCTTGCCTTCGCCGAGGTGGCAGGCCACCGTGCAGCCCTGCTTGTCGAAGTTGCGCACTTCGCTCGCCGGCCACAGGAAGGCCCATTTGTCCTCGTAGTAGACGTTGTCGTCGCCGCCCTTGTTGGCCGGGTCCTTGAGCTGCAGCCAGCTGCCGTCGGCCTGCTTCTGGTAGGGGCCGCGGCGCACCGAATTGGTCGGGTCCTTGTACTGGATCAGCATGTACAACATGTCGGCCGTGTAGACGGCCTTGAGCGTCACGTCGGTGGCACCCTTGCCGTCGGCGAAGTTGACACCGTCGCCGATCCTGAACGACAGCGGCTGGGCGCGCGCCCACGCCGCGTCGCCGGCGAGCGCGGCGAGGTTCGGCGCCGCAGCCACCTTGGCCGCCACCAGGGTGTTGGGGGGGGCGGGTGGCTGGGGCGTCTCGCAGCCGGAGATCACGAACAGCGCCGTCGCAGAGGCCAAGGCAGACAGAGGTAGCTTCATGGTGACATCCTGTGTGTTGTGGGCATTTGCAGCGGCCGCGTCTCGTGAACGCCGTCGCCTCGCCACCACTGTGACCACAGTGCCGACATGGCCATTGCGACGCCACAAGGACGGCAGCGCCGGGCCGCGATTTCGCCTGCGAAGTTGACCCGGCTCAATGGCACGCGCCGCCGACGCGGCGCACGGCCCGCGGGCCCATGCCGCTCACGAGGACTGCCCCGGCGGCCCGGCGGGGCGGCGCGGCGGCAGCCGATGCCGCAGCACGAACGCTGCCGCGGCCGTCAGCAGGGCCACCCCACCCAGGATGGCGGCCATGCGGCCCCAGGGTCGCCCCAGCGCGATGCGCTGCTGCGCCAGCACGGCCGCGGTCCAGGCCCATTCGAGCGCGCCCAGCAGCAGCACGGCCTGTACCGCCCGCACGGCAGCGGCGCGCGGCCAGGCCAGCAGCAGCACGGCGACGCCGCAGACGAGCACCGCCCATGCCTGGCCGGCACGGTAGAAATGCGCGCCCAGGACCAGCAGCGACAGGCCCGGCAGCGCCCACCAGACACGCTTCATCGTGCGCGGCAGCTTAGGCGCCGCACCCGGGCCGAGGCTTGACGCACCGCAGAGCGCACCGGCGCGGCGACGCGCACCATGGACCCATGGTTCCGGATTCTTCGCCGCCCCTGTCGGACGGTGCGGCGCGCCGTGCCGCGCGCCTGGCCACGCCGCGCCTGCAGCGCGAACTGCGCACCATCGGCGTGATGATGCGCATCGCCTGCCGCGACCGCCACGGCGACGCGGCGCGCGACGCCGAGGGCCTGTGCGCCGACTGCGCCGCGCTGTTCGAGTACGCGCGCAAGCGCCTGGCCGCCTGCCCCTTCGGTCCCGACAAACCCACCTGCGCCAATTGCCGGATCCATTGCTACGGCCCGGCGCAGCGCGAGGCGGTGCGCGACGTGATGCGCCATGCCGGCCCGCGCATGCTGTGGACGCACCCGTGGCTGGCGCTGATGCACCTGGTGGACGGCCACCGGCCGGCGCCGCCCAAGCCGCGACCCGCGCCACCCAAGCCCCCCGGCCCCTGAGGAGCCCCGATGCCCAGCGACCTCGAGATCGCGCAGCACGCCACGCTGCAGCCCATCCACGAAGTGGCCGCGCGCCTGGGCATTCCCGACGCGGCGCTCGTGCCCTACGGCCGCACCAAGGCCAAGATCGCGCTCGACTGGCTGGCCACGCTCGACGAGCGGCCCGACGCGAAGCTGGTGCTGGTGTCGGCGATCAGCCCGACGCCGGCCGGCGAAGGCAAGACCACCACCACCGTGGGCCTGGGCGACGCGCTGCACCGCATCGGGCAGCGCGCCGTGATCTGCCTGCGCGAGCCCTCGCTGGGGCCGGTGTTCGGCATGAAGGGCGGCGCGGCCGGCGGCGGCCACGCGCAGGTGGTGCCGATGGAGGACATCAACCTGCACTTCACCGGCGACTTCCACGCCATCGGCGCCGCGCACAACCTGCTCGCCGCGCTGATCGACAACCACGTGCACCACGGCAACGCGCTCGACATCGACGTGCGCCGCGTCGCCTGGAAGCGCGTGATGGACATGAACGACCGCGCGCTGCGCCAGATCGCGGTGGGCCTCGGCGGCCCGGCCAACGGCTACCCGCGCGAGGACGGCTTCGACATCGTGCCCGCCTCCGAGGTGATGGCCATCTTCTGCCTGGCCACCTCGCTGGCCGACCTCAAGCAGCGCCTGGGCGACATCGTGGTGGCCACCACGCGAAAGCGCGAGCCGGTGCGCGCGCGCGACCTGCGCGCCGAGGGCGCGATGGCCGCGCTGCTGCGCGACGCGCTGGCCCCCAACCTCGTGCAGACGCTGGAGAACAACCCGGCGCTGGTGCATGGCGGCCCCTTCGGCAACATCGCGCACGGCTGCAACTCGGTGATCGCCACGCGCGCGGCCTTGAAGCTGGGCGACATCGTCGTCACCGAGGCCGGCTTCGGCGCCGACCTGGGCGCCGAGAAGTTCGTCGACATCAAGTGCCGCAGCGCCGGCCTGCGCCCCGACCTGGTGGTGCTGGTGGCCACGCTGCGCGCGCTCAAGTTCCACGGCGGCGTGGCGGTGCCGGACCTGGCGCGCGAGAACCTCCCCGCGCTCGAGAAGGGCATCGCCAACCTCGAGCGCCATCTGCACAACGTGCGCATGCACTACGGCCTGCCCTGCGTGGTGGCGATCAACTGCTTCGACGGCGACACCGAGGCCGAGCTGGCGCTGCTCGAGCGCAAGATCGCGCACCACGACGCGCCGGTGGTGCGTGCGCGCCACTGGGCCGAGGGCAGCGCCGGCGCCGAGACGCTGGCGCGCACGGTGGTGGACATGCTCGCGCGCATCCCCGGCGACCTGCGCTTCGTCTACGACGATGCGCTGCCGCTGTGGGACAAGGTGGTGCAGGTGGCCACGCAGGTCTACGGCGCCTCGGAGGTGACGGCCGACGTGAAGGTGCGCGCGCAGATCCGCGAACTGCAGGCCGCGGGCTACGGCGCCTACCCGGTGTGCATCGCCAAGACCCAGTATTCGTTCTCGACCGATCCGCAGCGCCGCGGGGCCCCGAGCGGCCACGTGCTCAACATCCGCGAGGTGCGGCTGGCCGCCGGGGCGCGCTTCGTCGTCATGGTGTGCGGCGACGTGATGACGATGCCGGGCCTGCCGGCCGAGCCCTCGGCGGTGCAGATCGACGTCACGCCCGAGGGACGCATCGTCGGGCTGTTCTGAGGGCGGCCGCGCCCCCCCACGCAGGGGATCGCCCCCGCGCTTGCAGGATGGGCCGCCTGCACGGCGGTGCCTAGAGTGACCCTCCCTCGATCGACGGGAGCCCGCCATGCTGCGCCGTGACCTGATCCTCGGCCCCCTGGCCGCCACGCTGGCCGCGGCCCCCTGCGCCGTCGCGGCCCAGCCGGCCGAGCGCCGTTCCGGCACCGCCAGCCTGGCCGCGGCCGCCGGGACGCGCACGATCGTCTTCGCCGGGCGCACCTGGACCGTCAAGGACAGCGCGCAAGCGCTGTGGGGCCCCGGGCCCAACGTGTTCTCCGACAGTGCCGAACACGTGTGGGTCGACGAGCAGGGGCGGCTGCACCTGCGCATCGCGCAGGTCGACGGCGTGTGGCGCAGCGCCGAGGTGATCGCGCAGGATTCGCTGGGTTACGGCAGCTACCGATTCGAGCTCGACACGCCGGTCGACGCGCTCGACCCCAACGTCGTGCTGGGCCTGTTCACCTGGAGCGACCAGCGCGCCTACGACCACCGCGAGATCGACATCGAGTTCTCGCGCTGGGGCGATGCGGGGGCCGCGAGCAACGTGCAGTACACGGTGCAGCCCTACACCACCGCCGGCCACCAGCGCGCCTGGTGGCTCAACGCGGGCTACGGCAGCAGCACGCACGCCTTGCGCTGGACCAGCGCGCGCATCGACTTCTCGAGCAGCGCATTCGGCAACCCGCTGCAGGCCTGGAGCTTCACGCGCCGCACCGGCATCCCCAAGCCCGGTGGCGAGACGCCGCGCATCAACCTGTGGCTGTTCCGCGGCGCGCCGCCGCTCGACGGACAGGCCGTCGAGGTGGTCGTGCGCGCGTTCACGTTCACGCCCTGAGCGCGCGCCGCCGGTGCGAGTGGCCAGGGCCTTGACGCTCCCTGATATTTCCATAATACTGGAAAAATGGATGAAAACGACGCCGTCCTCGCACTCGCGGCCATGGCCCAGCCGGCGCGACTGCGCGTGTTCAGGGCCCTGGTGGGCGCCGGGCCGCAGGGCCTGACGCCGGGCGAGCTCGGTGCGCTGCTCGAGCTGCCGCCCTCGACCTTGTCGTTCCACCTGAAGGAGCTGTCGCGCGCCGGGCTGACCGTGGCCGAGCGCGACGGCCGCAACCTCATCTACCGCCCGGCGCTGGCGCGCATGGACGCGCTGATCGGCTACCTCACCGATCACTGCTGCCAGGGCCGCGCTTGCCGCCCGGGCGCGACGCGCCGGCGCGCCACGGCCTGCTGAATCCCAAGGAGACCTCGATGAAGCGATTCCACGTCCACGCCCATGTCCGCGACCTGCAGGCCAGCGTCGCCTTCTATTCCAAGTTGTTCGGCGCCGCGCCGACGCGCCTCGAGAGCGACTACGCGAAATGG
>DASTJE010000064.1:0-2624 GCA_035716845.1 Burkholderiaceae bacterium | reverse complement strand
CGCCGAGCAGCGTTGCCCGGCCGAGCGGAAGGCCGACTGCACCACCGCGTCGATCACCTGCTCGGGCAGCGCGGTGCTGTCGACCACCATCGCGTTCAAGCCGCCGGTCTCGGCGATCAGCGGCACGGTCGGGTCCTCGTGGCGCGCCAGTGCGCGGGCGATGGCCTGCGCCACCGCGGTGCTGCCGGTGAAGGCGACCCCGGCAGTGCGCGCATCGGCCACCAGCGCGGCCCCCACCGTCTCGCCCGCACCGTGCAACAGCGCGAGCGCGTCGGCGGGCACGCCGGCCGCGTGCAGCAGCGCGACGAAGCGCGCAGCCACCGCGGGGGTCTGCTCGGCCGGCTTGGCGGCCACGGTGTTGCCGGCCACCAGGGCGGCGACCACCTGGCCCGCGAAGATCGCGAGCGGGAAGTTCCACGGGCTGATGCACACGAACACGCCGCGGCCGCCGGCGGGGGCCAGTGCGCCGGCCTCGGCCTGGGCGGCGTAGTAGCGGCAGAAGTCGACCGCCTCGCGCACCTCGGCCACGGCGTCGCCCCAGGTCTTGCGTGCCTCCTGCACCAGCAGGGCGCAGTACGCCGGCAGCGCATCGTCGAGCCTGTCGGCAGCGCGCCGCAGCACCGCGGCGCGTTCCGCCACCGGGCGCGCGTTCCAGGCCGGGAAGGCGGCCGCCAGGCGCGCCATCGCGGCGCGGCAGTCGTCCGTCGTGGCCGCAGCCACCGCCTCGACGCGGCAGGCCGCGTGCGCGGCCTCGAGAGGCGCGCGCATCGCCGTGCAGGCCAGGTCGACGCCGCTCGAATTGGCGCGCGCACGGCCGTAGAGCTCGCGCGGCAGCGGCTGGCCGGGGGCGCGCTCGGGGCGCAGCGGCGAGGCCAGCAGCTCGTCGATGGGCACCGCATCGTCGGCGAGCTGGTGCACGAATGAGGAGTTGGCGCCGTTCTCGAGCAGGCGCCGCACCAGGTAGGCCAGCAGGTCGCGGTGCTCGCCCACCGGCGCGTACACGCGCAGCGCGAGGTCGGGGCGCGTGCGCAGCACCTCGCGGTAGATGCCCTCGGCCATGCCGTGCAGACGCTGGAACTCGAAGGCGGTGACACCGTAGCGTGCGGCCATCTGGAGGATGGCCGCGATGGAGCCGGCGTTGTGGCTGGCGAACTGCGTGTAGATCACGTCGGCCCGGGCGAGCAGGGCGTCGGCGCAGGCGAGGTAGGCGATGTCGGTGTGCGGCTTGTGCGTGAACACCGGGTAGCCGGGCAGGCCCAGCTCCTGCGCGCGCTTGACCTCGCCGTCCCAGTAGGCCCCCTTGACCAGGCGCACCATGAAGCGCAGACCGTGGCGGCGCGCGATGGCGGCCACCGCGTCGACGGTCTCGAGCGCGCGTGTCTGGTAGGCCTGCAGCGCCAGGCCGAAACCGCGCCAGCGCGGGCAGTGCGCGGCGATGCGTGCGGCCAGGGACTCGAACAGCTCGAGCGAGAGCTCGAGGCGCTCGCATTCCTCGGCATCGATGGTGAGGTTCATGTCGGCCCGCGCCGCCGCCTCGACGAGCGACCACACGCGCGGCAGCAGCACCTCCATCACGCGCTCGCGCTGCGCGTCCTCGTAGCGCGAGTACAGGGCCGAGAGCTTGAGCGAGATGCCGTCGGCCTGCTCGGGCCCGACGGCGCGGCCGCGCGCGGCGATGGCCTCGATGCCGGCGCGGTAGGCGGCCAGGTAACGCTCGGCATCGGCCTCGGAGCGCGCGCCCTCGCCGAGCATGTCATAGGAGAAGCTCAGCTGCGGCTGGGCGCGCCGCTGCGCGTCGGCCTCGGCCAGCGCCTCGCCGATCGAGCGCCCGAGCACGAACTGGCGCCCCAGCAGCTGCAGCGCGCGCACGGTGGCGGCCACCACGGTGCGCGCGCCCAGGCGTTGCACCAGGCCCGGCGGCTGGTCGGCCTCGGGCAGGAACTTCTTGGACAGCGCGATCGCGCTGGCCGACAGGCTGGCCATCAGCGGGTGCGCGCTGCCGTCGCCGGCGCCGTCGAAGTCGGCGCGCCCGAGCTGGTCGGCGGTCAGCGCGATGGCCGTCTCGGCGTCGGGCACGCGCAGCAGCGCCTCGGCCAGGCGCATCAGTGCCAAGCCCTCGGCGGTGGAGATCGGGTACTCGCGCAACAGCGATTCCATGGCCCAGAACGGCGCCGGGTGGGCGCGCACCGCCTCCACCCAAGGGCGCGCAGCGGCGGCCGCCGCAGGCCAGTCGAGCGGCGTCAGGCGCGCCATCGCGGCGGCGACGACCGCGATCTCGTCGCGGTACGGGAAGGGCAGGCGGTCGGTGGGCGGCGGCAGCGGCATGGTCGGGCGGTGTATGAAAATTTCCTCCAGCGTAAGCTGCGTTGGGTAGAGAATGATTCGGTATTTCAATTCCACCGTGGAGATTTATTCGTCGTGCCAGCACTCCCCGAAGGCCTGGACAAGATCGACGCGCGCATCCTGCGCGCCCTGCAGGCCGATGGCCGGCTGTCGAACCTCAAGCTCGCGGAGCAGGTGCACCTGTCGCCCACGGCCGTGCTCGAGCGCGTGCGCCGCCTCACGCGCGAGGGCTTCATCCTGGGCTACGAGGCGCGCCTGAACCCGGCCAAGCTCGGGGCCGG
>DASTJE010000063.1:0-3003 GCA_035716845.1 Burkholderiaceae bacterium | reverse complement strand
CCTGCCTCCGGCCCTCCCACGCCCGTCTTCATGCAGCAATACCTCGATCTCATGCGCGCCGTGCTCGAGCGCGGCACGCGCAAGGCCGACCGCACCGGCACCGGCACGCTGAGCCTGTTCGGCTGGCAGTCGCGCTATGACCTTGGCGCCGGCTTCCCGCTGCTCACCACCAAGAAGCTGCACGTCAAATCCATCATCCACGAGTTGCTGTGGTTCCTGCGCGGCGACACCAACGTCGCCTACCTGCACGCGCACGGCGTCAGCATCTGGGACGAGTGGGCCGACGAGCGCGGCGAGCTCGGGCCCATCTACGGCTACCAGTGGCGCTCCTGGCCGGATTACGCCGGTGGCCACATCGACCAGATCGGCGGTGTCATCGAGCGCATCCGCCGCGATCCCGACTCGCGTCGCCTGCTGGTGAGCGCCTGGAACCCGGCGCAGGTGGACGCCATGCGCCTGCCGCCGTGCCACGTGCTGTTCCAGTTCTACGTAGCGGACGGGCGCCTGTCGTGCCAGCTGTATCAGCGCAGCGCGGACATCTTTCTGGGCGTGCCGTTCAACATCGCGTCCTACGCGCTGCTGACGCAGATGGTGGCGCACGTGACGGGCCTCGCGCCGGGTGAGTTCGTGCACACGCTGGGCGACGCGCACCTGTACCTGAACCATTTGGAGCAGGCGCGCGAGCAGCTCACGCGCGCCCCGCGACCGCTGCCGCGACTCGACATTCGCCGGCAGACGACTTCGCTGTTCGATCTCGAATACGACGACTTCGCGCTGACGGGTTACGACCCGCACCCGGCCATCCGCGCGCCGGTGGCGGTGTGACGGCAGCGATCGAGGTCGTGCTGGTGGTGGCCGTCGCGCGCGGCGGGGTGATCGGTGCCGCCGGTGCGCTGCCGTGGCACCTGCCGGCGGATCTGGCGCACTTCAAGCGCCTCACGCTGGGGCACGCCGTCATCATGGGCCGGGCGACGTTCGAGTCCATCGGCAGGCCGTTGCCGCAGCGTCTCAACATCGTGCTGACGCGCCAGGCCGACTACGCCCCGCCGGGTGTGGAGGTGGTGCCAAGCCTCGCCGCTGCCTACGCGCGCGCCGCCGCGCACGGCGGGCCGGCCATGGTGATCGGCGGTGCGAAGGTGTACGCGCAGGCGCTCGGCGATGCGCAGCGCATCGAACTCACGGAAGTCCACGCCGACCTGCCGGGCGACACGCACTTCCCGCCGCTCGGCCCCGATTGGCCTGAGGTGGCGCGTGAGGATCATCCCGCCGACGCGCGCAACGCCTACCCGTACAGCTTCGTCACCTACCGGCGTGGCTGACGCCCGACGGCGTTGATTCGTGTGGGAGGCCCGCCCTCGGGCCGAATGCCTGGCCGCAGCATTCGCGGCGAGGGCGCCGCTCCCACGGCGGTGTCGGACGGGCCTCTAGAACGACAGCACGCCCAGCATGCGCAGCCCGGCGAGCGCGAGGAACACCGCGAACACGCGCTTGAGTGTCGGCACCGGCAGGCTGTGCGCCAGGCGCGCGCCGAGCGGCGCCGTGGCCACCGCCGCCAGCGCGAGACCGACGAAGGCAGGCAGGTACAGATAACCGACCGCGCCCGGCGGCAAGCCTGTATGGTCGCGCCCGTTCCACAGAAACGCCGCCGCGCCGAGCACGCCCAGCACCAGCCCGCAGGCCGAGGACGTCGCCACCGCGCGGCGCATGTCCACCCGGCAATAGTTCAGGAACGGCACCGTCAGCGAACCGCCACCAATGCCGAGCAGCGTCGACGCGGTGCCGATCACGCTGCCCGTCGCGAGCAGCCCCGCCTTGCCCGGCAGCGGCCGACGCCCGGGCGCGGTGGCGTTGAAGAAAATCTGCGTCGCGATGCCGATCACGAACACGCCGAAGATGCGCGCCAGCAGTGCGCTCGGCAGCTTGTCCGCCAGCCAGCCGCCGAGCAGCGCGCCCGGCACCAGCCCCGGCAGCAGCAGGCGAAGCAGTGCGCCATCGACCGCGCCGCGCTTGTAGTGGGCCCAGGTGGAGGACATCGACGTCGGCACGATCACCGCGAGCGACGTGCCGATCGCCAGATGCATCAGCACCGCGGGCGGGATACCCAGCAGCGGGAACACCAGCGCCAGCGCCGGCACGATGACCACGCCACCGCCGAGACCCAGCATGCCGGCGACGAGCCCCGCCAGCGCGCCGACGGCGAGGTACGCGACAAAAACCACGCCGTCAGGTCACGGCGTGCGGCGTTCGACGCGGCCGGCTGGCTCAGTCAAAGGCTGGTCTGGCCGGGCTGCGTGCGCGCGGCGAGCTTTTGCAGCATCTCGGTGGCGCGGGCGCTGCCGGCGGCGGCGGCTTTCTTCAGCAGGCGTTCACCTTCCGCCATGTCGCGGGGCACGCCGGCGCCTTCGACATACAGGCCACCGAGCTCCGCCCAGGCTTCCGCGTTGCCCAGATCGCCGGCCTTGCGCAGCCAGTCCACGGCCGCCTTGTCGTCGCGCGTCACGCCGAGCCCGGAGGTCAGCATGGTGGCGATCTCGACCATGGCCTGCGCGTTGCCGGCGCGGGCCTGCGTTTCCCAGTGCCCGTAGGCGCGCTTGAACCAGGTGGTCGCCTGCGGTGGGTCCATCGGCACGCCGTGACCGTACATGTAGAACGTGCCCATGAAGTACTCGGCCTCGACATTGCCCTGGTCGGCCAAGGGCTCGATCAGGCGCACGGCGGTGTTGAAGTCGTGCTTCTCGAACGCGGCGATGCCGTCTTCGAGGGCGCCGGCCTGTGCGCCGAGCGTGCCAAGGGCCAGGGTTGCGATCAGCAGGCGAGTCAATGTGCGCACGGTGAGTCCTCCTCGCGAGTCACGCCGGCGGGTTGGCCAGCGCGGGCGCCATGGTACACTGCGCGCCCCCGAAAACCGGCGCCGTGGCTTGTTCCAGCGGCCCCGCCCACGGGGAGCAAAGCACAATGGGGCGGTAGCTCAGCTGGGAGAGCGTCGCGTTCGCAATGCGAAGG
>DASTJE010000062.1:0-13516 GCA_035716845.1 Burkholderiaceae bacterium | reverse complement strand
GGTGGTGCGCGACCTGATCGACGGCTCGATCGCCGCCTACCTCGCCAAGGCCACCGCGATCGCCACCGGCGGCGCCGGGCGCCTGTACCGCGTCACCACCAACGCCGTGATCTGCGAGGGCATCGGCCACGCGCTGGCGCTCGAGACCGGCGTGGCCGCGCTGGGCAACATGGAGGCGGTGCAGTTCCATCCCACCGGCATCTTCCCTGCGGGCATCCTGGTCACCGAGGGCTGCCGCGGCGACGGCGGGCTGCTCAAGGACGTCGACGGCCACCGCTTCATGCCCGACTACGAGCCCGAGAAGAAGGAACTCGCCTCGCGCGATGTCGTCTCGCGGCGCATGGAGCAGCACATCGCCTCGGGCAAGGGGGTCAAGAGCCGCTTCGGCGAGCATCTCTGGCTCGACATCACGCTGCTCGGTGAGAAGCACATCAAGACGCAGCTGCGCGAGGTCTACGAGATCTGCCAGAACTTCCTCGGCACCGACCCGACGAAGGACTTCATCGCCGTGCGCCCGGCGCAGCACTACACGATGGGCGGCGTGCGCACCGACGCGCTGGGCCAGAACCCCAGCCTCAAGGGCCTGTTCGCCGCCGGCGAGGCCGCCTGCTGGGACATGCACGGCTTCAACCGCCTGGGCGGCAACTCGGTGGCCGAGACGGTGGTGGCCGGGCGCATCGTCGGCGAGGCCATCGCCGACTTCTGCGACGACGCGGCCAACGACCTGAACGTGCCGATGGGCCTGGTGCGCGAGTTCCTCGAACGCGAGAAGGCGCACCTGAAGGTGCTGGTGGACGGCCACGGCACCGAGGACGCCTCGGCGCTGCGCATCCGCATGCAGGAGATCATGACGGCCAAGGTCGGCATCTTCCGCAACGGCGACGACCTGCACGCCGCGGTGGAGGAACTGCAGCAGCTGCTCCTGCGCAGCCGCCAGATCGGCCTGAAGAGCCGCGACCCGGGCGCCAACCCCGAGCTCGTGACGGCCTACCGCACCCAGAAGATGCTCAAGGTCGCGCTGTGCATCGCCTACGGCGCGCTCACCCGCACCGAGAGCCGCGGAGCGCACTTCCGCCAGGACTTCCCGCGCCGCGACGACGCCCAGTGGCTCAAGCGCACCCTGGCACGCTGGCCCGGCGAAGGCGACACCCTGCCCGCGCTCGGCTACGAGGCGCTGGACGTGATGGCCATGGAGCTGCCGCCCGGCTGGCGCGGCTACGGCGCCAAGGACTACATCGACCACCCCGACACCGCGCGCCGCATCGCCGAGGTGGCCGCGCTGCGCGAGCGCCTGGGCGGCGCCGATCGCTTCGCCGTCCAGCAGGCCCTGATGCCCTACCGGCACCTGCTGCCCGAGGCCCTGCGCGGGCGCAACGAGCGGATCGACGAGAGGTTCAGCGCATGACCCAGACTGCCGTCGTCAAGGTGGTGCCGCGAGGCGGCACGGCAGGCGGCGCCGGCCGCCACCTGCAGATCCGCGTGCTGCGCCACAACCCGCGCGACCCGGCGAGCACGCCGCACTGGCAGACCTACGGGATCGAGGAAGCCGACGGCATGACGCTGTTCATCGCGCTGACCGAGATCCGCGAGAAGCAGGACCCGTCGCTGCAGTTCGACTTCGTCTGCCGCGCCGGCATCTGCGGCAGCTGCGCGATGGTGATCGACGGCCGCCCGGCCCTGGCCTGCAAGACGCTGACCAAGAGCCTGGGCAGCACGATCACGCTGGCGCCGCTGCCCTTCTTCGAGCTGATCGGCGACCTCTCGGTCAACACCGGCAAGTGGATGCGCGCCATGAGCGAGCGCCTCGAGGGCTGGCTGCACATGGTCGACCAGGCGCCGGACATCACGCGCCTCGAGCAGCCGATGGACCCGGAGCTGGCCGAGCGCATCTACGAGCTCGACCGCTGCATCGAATGCGGCTGCTGCGTGGCCGCCTGCGGCACCGCGCGCATGCGCGAGGACTTCGTCGGCGCGGTGGGCATGAACCGCGTGGCGCGCTTCCGCCTCGACCCGCGCGACGCGCGCGGCGACGCCGACTGGTACGCCGTGGTGGGCGACGACGACGGCGTGTTCGGCTGCATGTCGCTGCTGGCCTGCCACGACGTGTGCCCGAAGCAGCTGCCGCTGGCCACGCAGATCGCCTACCTGCGCCGCGCGATGGTCAGGCAGGGAGTCGCCGCATGACCCCTTACGCGACCTTCGGCCTGTGGCTGCTGTTCATCCTGGGCAACGTCGCCCTGATGCTGGCGCTCAACCACTTCCTCGGCCCCAAGCCCAAGTCCACGGCGCTCAAGCTCGAGCCCTTCGAGTGCGGCGCGGTGCCGGTGGAAACGCTCAACGTGAAGGCGGTGCCCATCAAGTACTACGCGGTGGCCATCGTCTTCATCCTGTTCGACCTGGAGACGGTGTTCCTGTTCATCTGGGCGCTGGGCGCGCAGCCGGTCACCGGGTGGATGCTCGTCACCTTCGGGCTCTTCGTCTTCCTGCTCGTGCTGATGCTGCTGTACGTGTGGAAGAGCCGCCTGATCGAGGCCGTCACCGAATGAACACCCCGAGCCGCACGATACCGATCCGCGCCGAGGGCGTGGCGAAGGTGCCCACCTTCGACTACTTCACCACCAAGAAGGACGAGGTGGTGGGCTGGGCGCGCAAGTTCTCGCTCTTCCCCTACCCCTTCGTCACCGCCTGCTGCGGCATGGAGTTCATGTCGGTCAGCTCCACCATCTACGACACCGACCGCTTCGGTGCCGCGCTGCCGCGCTTCACGCCGCGCCAGAGCGACCTGATGATGGTGGTGGGCACCATCACGCACAAGCAGGCCCCCGTGCTCAAGCGCGTGTGGGAGCAGATGTGCGAGCCCAAGTGGGTGATGGCCTTCGGCGTGTGTGCCACCAGCGGGGGCTTCTACAACAACTACGCGGTCGTGCAGGGCATCGACAAGATCCTGCCGGTGGACGTCTACGTCCCCGGCTGCCCGCCGCGGCCGGAGATGGTGATCGACGCGATCATGCAGCTGCAGGAAAAGATCGCCAACCAGCACCACGTCATCCTGAAGGGGGACTTCTGATGGCCGCCCCCCGCATCACCGCGCTGCTCGGCGTCGAGGCCGTGCTGTCGCACGGCATGCCCGTGCTGCAGCTGCCGCGCGAGCAGGTGCCGGCGGCCGCGCGCGCGCTGCGCGACGAGCACGGCTACGACATGCTGCTCGACGTCACCGCGGTCGACTGGCTCGGCCGCGAGGGCGGCGCGCCGCGCTTCGAGGTGGTGTGGCACTTCTTCGCCAGCCGCGACTGCACGCGCGTGCGCGTCAAGACGCGCGTGGGCGCCGACGATCCGACGGTGGCCAGCCTGACGGGCCTGTACGGCTCGGCGGCGTTCATGGAGCGCGAGTGCCACGAGATGTTCGGCGTGCGCTTCGAGGGCAACGCCGACCTGAGGCCCATCCTGCTGTACGAGGGATTCGAGGGCCATCCGCTGCGCAAGGACTACGACAAGCACCGCGAGCAGCCGCTCGTCGCGTACCGCGACGGCGCGCCGGGTGCCTGAGGCGAGGGGACGCAACGTGGACATGAAGATCCCCAACCCGGTCCGCTCGGCGCTGCAGCCCTCGCCGGAGCACGAAGACCGCGTCATCGTCAACATCGGCCCGTCGCACCCGGCCACGCACGGCACGGTGCAGATCATCGCCGAGCTCGATGGCGAGCGCGTGATGCGCGCCGACGTGCACTGCGGCTACCTGCACCGCGGCTTCGAGAAGGAGTGCGAGGCCCACACCTGGCACAACCTGATCCCCTACGTCGACCGCCTGAACTACTGCTCGGCGCTGATCAACGACTTCGCCTACTGCGGCGCGGTCGAGCAGATCATGGGCGTGGAGATCCCGCCGCGCGCGCGCTGGTTGCGCACCCTGCTGTCCGAGTACAGCCGCATCGCCGACCACATCACCTGCGTCGCCGCGGGCCTGATGGAGCTGGGCGCGATGACCGCCTTCCTGTACCTGATGACGCTGCGCGACTACATCTACGAGCACCTGGCCGACGTGACCGGCGCGCGCGTGACCTACAGCTACGGCCGCATCGGCGGCGTGGCGCGCGACCTGCCCGAGGGCTGGCTGAAGCGCCTGGAGGAGATCCTCGTCGAGTACGAGACCTACGTCGGCCGCATCCACGGCCTCGTGGACCGCAACCGCATCTTCATCGACCGCATGCGCGGCGTGGGCGTGATCACCCGCGAGCAGGCCCTGTCCTACGGCGTCACCGGCCCGATGCTGCGCTCCACCGGCCTGGCGCGCGACATCCGCAAGGACACGCCCTACCTGTGCTACGACCAGCTCGACTTCGAGGTCCCCACCGGCATCATGGGCGACAACTACGACCGCTACGTCGTGCGCATGCGCGAGATGGACGAGTCGGTCTACATGATCCGTCAGTGCGTGGAGCTGCTGCCCGCCGGCCCGGTGATGAGCGACGATGCACGCTGCGCGCTGCCCGACAAGGGCCTGGTCTACAAGGAGATCGAGTCGCTGATCAGCCACTTCAAGCTGATCATCGACGGCCCGCGCGTGCCCGCCGGCGAGACCTACTACTCGCAGGAGGGCGCCAACGGCGAGCTCGGCTTCTACATCGTCAGCACCGGCGAGGGCCAGCCGTGGCGCTTGCACTGCCGCGCGCCGAGCTTCATCCACATGGGCGCCACCCACCTGATGCTCGAAGGCGGGCAGCTCGCCGACGTGGTGCCCACCTTCGGCTCGGTCAACATGATCGGCGGGGAGTGCGACAGATGACCCCCCCCGTTGCGCCTTCGGCGCTCCCCCCCAGGGGGGCACCGCCAGCGGCCCGGCGGAGCCGGTTCCGCGGCGGTTGCCGGGTTGGCACGCCGTGTTGCGAAAGGTCCTGGCCGTGAGCCTGTTCGAATCACTTCGGCCCGAGTTCGACCGCCTGCGCGCGCGCTTCCCGGCGGGCTTCGATTCCTCGCTGACGCTGCCCTGCCTGCGCCGCATCCAGGAGGAGCGCGGCTATGTCGCCGAGGAGGACATCGACGCGCTGTCCGCCTACGCCGGCGTGCCGCGCATCCAGATCGAGGAAGTGCTCTCCTTCTACACCCAGTTCCGCCGCGCGCCGGCGGGGCAGGTGCGCGTCGAGGTGTGCCGCAACGTGAGCTGCTCGATGCGTGGCGCCGAGCGCCTGCTCGGGCATGTGTGCAAGCGCCTGGGCGTGGCCGCGGGCGGCACCACCGCCGACGGCCGCTTCACCGTGACCACCGCCGAGTGCCTGGGCTCGTGCGGCACCGCACCGGTGATGGTGGTCAACGACGAGTACCACGAGAACATGAGCCCCGAGAAGGCCGACGCACTGCTCGCCACGCTGGGCGGCACGGAGGCGACGCCATGACGCCCAACCGCGACGCCCGCATCCTGATGACCTTCCCGGTCACCGCGACCTCGCACCTGCTCGACGAGGCGCGCGCGCGCGGCCAGTACCGCACGCTCGAGAAGGTGCTCAAGACGATGACGCCCTCCGAGGTGCAGAAGGAGGTCAGCGCCTCGGGCCTGCAGGGCCGCGGCGGCGCCGCCTTCGCCACCGGACGCAAGTGGTCGGTGATCCAGCTCGACGACGGCCAGCCGCATTACCTGTGCGCCAACGCCGACGAAGGCGAACCCGGCACCTTCAAGGACCGCTGGATCCTGGAGCACTCGCCGCACCAGCTGGTCGAGTCGATGATGATCGCCGCCTACGCGCTGCAGGTGCGCCACGCCTTCGTGTACATGCGCGGCGAGTTCAGCGGTCCGTTCCGCCGCCTGCAGGGCGCGATCGACGAGGCCTACGCCGCCGGCCTGGTCGGCGAGAACATCCTGGGCAGCGGCTTCTCCTGCGACCTCATGATCTACCGCGGCGCGGGCAGCTACGTGTGCGGCGAGGCCTCGGCGCTGATCACCTCCATCGAGGGCAAGCGCGGCTATCCGCGCAACCGCCCGCCGCGCCTGACGGTCAAGGGCCTGTACCAGCGCCCCACGGTGGTCAACAACGTCGAGACGCTGTCCAACATCGCGTGGATCGTCGAGCACGGCGCGGCCGCGTTCAAGGCCATCGGCGGCGCCAAGGCGCCGGGCACGCGGCTGATCTCGCTCTCTGGGCACGTCGCCAAGCCGGGCGTGTTCGAGATCGAGGTCGGCTATCCGTGGAAGAAGTTGATCTACGAGGACGCCGGGGGCATGCTGAACGGCGCCACGCTCAAGTGCGTGATCCCCGGTGGCATCAGCACCAAGGTGCTGACGCGCGAGGAGGTGGAGGGGCTCAACCTCGACCCGGCGGAGGTGGAACCCGCCGGGTCGTCGATGGGCTCGGGCGGCATGATCGCCATCGCCGAGGGCACCTGCATGGTGAAGCTGCTGCAGGTGATGCTGCGCTTCTACCACCACGAGTCCTGCGGGCAGTGCACGCCGTGCCGCGAGGGCATGGGCTGGCTGCACCACATCATCGACCGCATCGTCGCGGGCCAGGGACGGCTCGAGGACCTCGACCAGATGATCCACATCTCCAGGCTGCAGGACGGCAACACCATCTGCGGCATGGGCGACGCGGCGGGCTACGCGGTGATCGGCATCCTCGCCAAGTACCGCCATGAGTTCGAGCACTGGATCCGCACCGGCCGCTCGATGCACGAAGGAAACCTCGAATGCCGCGCATCTACATAGACGGCCAGCCCTTCGAGGCGCGCACCGACCAGACGGTGATGCAGGTCGCCGACGCGAACGGCATCTACATCCCGCGCCTGTGCTGGCATCCCCAGCTGTCGATCGCCGGCAACTGCCGCCTGTGCGTGGTGCAGGTCGAGGGCCGCAGCTGGGTCGAGATCAGCTGCAACATGCCGGTCACCGAGGACCTGCGCGTGCTCACCGACACCGAGCTGGTGCGCGCGCACCGCAAGGTCACGCTGCAGTTCCTCACGCTCAACCACCCGGTCGACTGCGGCATCTGCGACAAGGCCGGCGAGTGCACCCTGCAGGACTACCACGTCGCCTACAACGGCGAGGCGTCCACATCGCTGGAGCGCAAGGTCTCGGCCACCAAGTTCTACAGCCTGGGACAGCGCATCACGCTGGACAACGAGCGCTGCGTGCTGTGCACGCGCTGCGTGCGCTTCACGCGCGAGGTCTCCAAGTCCAACGCGCTGGGCGTGCTCGAGCGCGGCGATCACTCGGTGATCCGCCCGGCCGGCGGCGCCGACGCGCGCCCGCTGGACGAGGACCCGTACTCCGACAACGTGATCGACCTCTGCCCGGTGGGCGCGCTGCTGTCGAAGGACTTCCTCTACAAGGACCGCGTCTGGTACCTCAAGGCCACGCCCTCGGTGTGCCCGGGCTGCGAGCGCGGCTGCACGATCGACGTCTGGCACCGCAAGCCGGAATGGGCGCTGCGCAGCGTGGGCACCGAGCACAACGCACGCATCGCCCGCGTCACGCCGCGCGAGAACCCGGACGTCAACGGCCCCTGGGTCTGCAACAAGGCGCGCGACCTGGCACAGCTGCTGGAGCGTCCGCGCGCGCATGCGCCGATGCTCAAGGGCCGCGAGGTCGCGTTGCCCGCCGCGCTGGCGGCCGCGCGCGCGCTGATCGACCGCGCCCGTCACCCGGTGGCGCTGGTGTCGAGCTGGGGCTCCGACGAGGAGCTGGAGGCCTTCCGGGCCGCGTTCGGCGAGCGCTTCGACTGCTTCGTCAAGGCCGACCATGTGCCCGCCGAGGGCGAGGTGGTCGCCGACGAGCTGCTGATCCGCGCCGACAAGAACCCCAACGGCGCTCGCGCTCGCGCGCTGTTCGGCGAGCGCCCGGTCGCCTTCGCGCCCGAGGCCGACCTGGTGCTGGTGTGGGGTGAAGGCTGCGACTTCGCGCGCCTGCCGCGCGGCATGCCGGTGATCTTCCTCAACGCCTTCCTGGCGCCCGAGAACGGCCATGCCGACGTGTTCCTGCCCACGAGCACGATGCTCGAGCGCGCGGGCCACTTCACCAACTTCGCCGGCGTGGTCAGCGCCTTCGCGGCGTGCTTCGCCAAGGCGCCGGGCACGGTGGACGCGCAGGCGGTGTTCGAGGCGCTGGCGGTGCGCGAGGTGCCTGAAGTCCCGATGGGGGTCGCGTCATGATGCAAGACCTCGCCGTCCACCTCGTCTACCTCGTCTACGCGGTCTCCGTGCTGATGGGCATGGGCACGATCCTGACCTGGGTCGAGCGCAAGCAGGGCGCGGTCATCTCCGACCGCATCGGCGCCAACCGCGCCTACATCCGCCTGCCGTTCACGCAGATCAAGCTGGTGTGGATCGGCCTGTTCCACGGCGTGGCCGACGGCCTCAAGCTGCTGCTCAAGGAGGACTTCAAGCCCGCCACCTACGACGCCTTCGCCTACGCCATCGCGCCGTGGGTGGTGTTCGCACCGGTGCTGCTGGTGTTCGCGGTGGTGCCCTTCGGCGGCGCGCTGCACCCGGCCGAACTGTTCTCCGGGCTGCCCGCGGTGGCCGCCTGGTTCGGCGACAAGACCTACCAGCTGCAGATCGCGCGCCTGGACGCCGGCCTGCTCGTCGTGTTCGCGTTCGGCGGCCTCACCGTGATCGGCGCCATGCTCGCCGGCTGGTCGTCGTCGAACAAGTTCTCGATGCTGGGCGCGCTGCGCGCCGGCTCGCAGATGATCAGCTACGAGCTGGTGATGGGCCTGACGGTGCTCGGCCTGATCCTGATCTTCGGCACGGTGGACCTGACGGCCATCGTCCAGGCCCAGTCGGGCATCGTGCTGGGCGTGCTGCCGGCCTGGGGCGTGGTGCTGCAGCCCTTCGCCGCCGTGCTCTTCATCACCGCGGCGATGGCCGAGAACCGCCGCACGCCGTTCGACCTGCCCGAGGCCGAGAGCGAGCTGATCGCCGGCTACTACACCGAGTACTCGGCAATGAAGATGGGCATCTTCATGTTCGCCGAGTTCATCGAGATCGCGGTGATCGCCGCGCTGTTCTCGACGCTGTTCCTCGGCGGCTACAACCTGCCCTACATGCACGACGGCGGCTTCACGCTGCCCGGCGGCGTCGAGATCGCGCTCGCGCACGGCACGGTGGTCGTGCTGCAGCTCGTCACCTTCCTGGCCAAGATGCTGCTGATGAGCAGCTTCCAGATCCTCGTGCGCTGGACGCTGCCGCGCTTCCGCTACGACCAGCTGCTGCGCTTCGCCTGGAAGTTCCTGTTCCCGATCTGCCTGGCCAACCTGGTGGTGACCGCCATCGCCGTGTGGGCGCTCGGAGGCCTCAAGTGAGCAACCCGCGCACCCCCAACGTCAAGCGCACCGCGCGTGTGTACTGGAACGAGCCCGCGATGGGCGCGTGGGAGAGCGTCTACCTGCTCGAGGTGGTGCGCGGCCTGGTCATCACCGGCGGCGTGTTCCTGCGCAACATGTGGAAGTGGTGCACCGGCCGCAAGGGCGCGGTCACCGTCTACTACCCCGAGGAGATGCGCCCCGACTACGCGCGCGGCAACCGCGGCAAGCACGTGCTGGTGCAGCGCCCCGACGGCAGCGCGCAGTGCGTGGCGTGCAACATGTGCGCCACCGTCTGCCCGGCCAAGGTGATCGAGATCGAGGCCGCCTACGACCCGGCCGACGTCGCCCACCCCAAGAGCCCGGCGCGCTTCGAGATCGACTACTCGCGCTGCATCTTCTGCGGCCTGTGCGTCGAGGCCTGCCCCGAGGACGCGATCCGCATGGTCAAGGACGTGCCCGACTTCCCGGGCCCCGACCGCGGCGCGATGTGGATCACCAAGGAAGAACTGCTCACCTGGCAGCCCGCGCGCGACGCCGCCAAGCCCTATCCGCCGCATCCGGCGTCGGGCACCGGGAGCCCACAACCATGATCGAGAACCTGCTGCTGGTGTTCTTCGGGGCGGCCGCCGTGGCCGGCGGCGTGCTGATGATCGTGCTGCGCCACCCGATGCGCGTGGCGCTGGCGCTGATCGCCTCGATGATCTCGCTGGGCGCCCTGTACGGCCTGCTCGGCGTGCACGTGATCGCGGTGTTCCAGATCATGATCTACGTCGGCGCGGTGATGGTGTTCATGGTCTACGCCATCATGCTGCTGGACGTGCGTGACCCCTCGTTCACCGAGCGCTTCTCGGTGCTGCTGTGGCCGGGGCTGGCCGCCAGCGCGGTGCTGATGGGCGTGCTGGTCGCTGCCGCCGCGCAAGGCCCGGCGCTGCCGGCGACGCCCGCGGCGGGCGCCGCGCCCTTCGGCCTGCAGCCCTTCTCGGCCGCCTTCCTCGAGCGCTACTGGCTGTACTTCGAGCTCACGTCGGTGCTGCTCGTGGTGGCGGTGCTGGCGGCGGTGGCCATCGTCAAGCTGAGCGTCGCCGCAGAAAAGGTGCGCCGTGGATAAGACCCAATTCCTGCTCTGGGTCAGCCTGGCCCTGTTCGCCCTCGGCCTGCTGGGCCTGGTGGTGCGGCGCAACCTGCTCGTCATGCTGATGTGCATGGAGCTGATGATGAACGGCGTCGCGCTCAGCCTGGTCACCTTCGCGCGCCACCATGCCAGCGTCGACGGCGCGGTGATGGTGTTCCTGATCTTCATCGTGGCGGCCAGCGAGATCGCGATCGCCATCCCCATCGTGCTGCTGCTGGTCAGGCAGCGCCGCACGCTCGACGCCGGCGCGTACACGGACCTGAAGGGATAGGGCGTGAGCAACCTGCTGCTTTGGATCGTCCTGCTGCCCCTGCTGGGCTTCCTCGTCAACGGCATGCTGGCCACCCGCCTGGGCGGGCAGCGCCTGCGCGGCGAGGGCCTCGTCAACCTGGTGGCCTGCGCGCTGCCGGCGGCGTCGTTCGCGCTCACCGTCGTGGGCTTCGTCCAGTTGCTGGCCAGCGGCGCGCCGCACGTGGAGGCCACCTACGTGTGGGCCGAGATCGGCGGGCGCAAGCTCGAGGTCGGTTTCTGGTTCGACCGCCTCTCCGCGGTGATGACGCTGGTGGTCACCGGCGTGGGCACGCTGATCCACGTCTACTCCACCGGCTACATGCACGGCGACGAGAGCCACCCGCGCTTCTTCGCCTACCTGAACCTGTTCCTGTTCTTCATGCTGCTGCTGGTGCTCGGGCGCTCGCTGCTGGTGATGTTCGTCGGCTGGGAGGGCGTGGGCCTGGCCAGCTACCTGCTGATCGGCTTCTGGTTCGACGACCCGGCCAAGGCCGCTGCCGGCAAGAAGGCCTTCGTCACCAACCGCATCGGCGACGCCGGCTTCCTGGTGGGCATGTTCCTGCTGTGGGGCGCCTTCGGCACGCTCGACATGGACGTCATCAACGCGGGCTTCGCCAAGGGCGGGGTGGCGGTGTCGGCCAGCCTGGTGGGCCTGATGCTGTTCATCGGCGCGTGCGGCAAGTCGGCGCAGATCCCGCTGCACGTGTGGCTGCCCGACGCGATGGCCGGCCCCACCCCGGTGTCCGCGCTGATCCACGCGGCCACCATGGTCACCGCCGGCATCTACCTGGTGGCGCGCATGTCGGGCATCTACAGCCACGCGCCGGAGGCCTCGGCGGTGATCGCCGCGGTGGGCGTGGCCACCGCCTTCTTCGCCGCCACCATCGCCGTGGTGCAGACCGACATCAAGAAGGTGCTGGCCTACTCCACCGTGTCGCAGCTCGGCCTGATGTTCGTCGCGCTGGGCGTGGGCGCCTACGCGGTGGCCATCTTCCACGTCGTCACGCACGCCTTCTTCAAGGCCTGCCTGTTCCTCGGCTCGGGCAGCGTGATCCACGCGCTGGGCGGCGAGCAGGACATCCGCAAGATGGGCGGCCTGGCAAAGAGGATCCCGATCACCTTCGCCACCTTCGCGATCGCCACCGCGGCCATCGCCGGCATCCCGCCGCTGGCGGGCTTCTTCTCCAAGGACGAGATCCTCTGGTTCGCCTTCGCCAGCCCGATGGGCGGCGCCACGTGGCTGTGGGCGCTGGCCTCGGCCACCGCGTTGCTGACCTCGTTCTACATGTTCCGCCTGCTGTGGCTCACGTTCTTCGGCCGCTCGCGCATGACGCCGGAGGTCGAGCACCACGTGCACGAGTCGCCGTGGTCGATGACCGGCGTGCTGGTGGTGCTGGCGGCGCTGTCGGCGGTGGGCGGCTTCGTGCCGGTGGTGCACTTCCTGGAGCCGATGCTGCCGCTGCCCGAGGTCCCGCACGCGCTGCATGCCCTCGAGCACACGCTGGTCCTTGTCGCGGTGGCCATCGGCTTCGCCGGCCTGGCGCTCGCGGCCTTCTTCTTCGGCGGCGGGGCCGCCCGCGCCGCCGCGGTGCGCGCACGCCTGGAGGGCCTGCACCGGGTGCTCACCAACAAGTACTACATCGACGAGCTGTACGAGGCCGCGCTCGGCCGGCCGCTCGAATGGCTGTCGCGGCGCGTCTTCCTGCAGTTGGGCGACCGCACGCTGATCGACGGCACGCTGCACGCGCTGGCCGCCTCGGCCCAGCGCAGCGCCGCCGCCTTCGCCGCCCTGCAGGCCGGCAGCCTGCACCGCTACGCGCTGTACGCCGTGCTGGGCGTGCTCGGCGCGGTGGCCTGGAGCCTGAGCCATGTTTGATGCCTTCGCCCTGCAGGCCGTGCTGTGGTTGCCGCTGGCGGCCATGCTGGGGCTCGTCTTCGTGCCGCGCGGGGCCGACGGCGCGGTGCGCTCGTTCAGCTTCGGCGTGATGCTGGTGCAGGCCGTGCTGACCGCGCTGCTGTACGCCGCCTTCGACCCGCGCGAGCCCGGCGTGCAGTTCGCCACCCGCGTGCCGTGGATCGCCGACTGGGGCGTGAGCTTCTTCATCGGCCTGGACGGCACCAACGTGCTGCTGGTGCTGCTCACCGGCTTCCTGGGGCCCATCGTGGTGGCCGGCGCCTTCAGCGCCATCACCAAGGACGTGAAGCTGTTCTACGCGATGGTGTTCCTGATCCAGTTCGCGATGATGGGCACCTTCGTCGCGCAGGACCTGTTCGTCTTCTACGTGTTCTGGGAGACGATGCTGATCCCGATGTTCCTGATGATCGGCATCTGGGGCGGCGAGCGGCGCATCTACGCCACCATCAAGTTCGTGCTCTACACCGCGGCCGGTTCGATCCTGATGCTGGCGGCCGTCATCTACCTGGTGCTGGCCATGCGCGACGCCGGCGGCGCCGCCTCCTTCGCCTTCGAGGACCTGTACCGCGTGGGCCTGCCCGCCGACGCGCAGCGCTGGATGTTCCTCGCCTTCGGCCTGTCGTTCGCGATCAAGGTGCCGATGTTCCCGCTGCACACCTGGCTGCCCGACGCGCACGTCGAAGCGCCCACCACGGGCTCGGTGATCCTGGCCGGCGTGCTGCTGAAGATGGGCACGTACGGCTTCATCAAGCTCGGCTTCCCGCTCTTCCCCGACGCCACGCTCGAATTCACGCCGCTCGTCATGGTCCTCGCGGTGGCCAGCATCGTGATCGGCGCGGGGCTGGCCCTGGTGCAGGACGACATCAAGAAGATCATCGCCTACAGCTC
>DASTJE010000061.1:0-9516 GCA_035716845.1 Burkholderiaceae bacterium | reverse complement strand
GGGCCGGACCGCTCGCCGGTCAGCGCCTTGACGTAGTTCTCGACGAGCTGGTCGCCGGGCGTCAGCGGCATCGGCGTCTGCACGATGCGCTGGGTGCTGTGCGTCGACGCGACGAAGGTCACGTACACCGGGAAGGCCACGATCAACACGCCGATGATCAGCACCAGGTGCGAGAGCGCGGTGAGCAGGGGCTTGCGCTCGACCATGTCAGTAGTTCACCTTCTTCTCGACGAAGCGGAACTGCACCACCGTGAGGGCGATGACGATCACCATCAGCACCACCGACTGCGCCGCCGACCCGCCGAGGTCGAGCGCCTTGAAACCGTCGTAGTAGACCTTGTAGACCAGGATCGCGGTGTCCTTGCCCGGCCCGCCGCGGGTAGCCGCGTCGATGATCGCGAAGGTGTCGAAGAAGGCGTAGACGACGTTGATCACCAGCAGGAAGAAGGTCGTGGGCGACAGCAGCGGGAAGACGATGGTCCAGAAGCGCCGCCACGGCGAGGCGCCGTCGATCGAGGCGGCCTCGATCAGCGACTTCGGAATCGACTGCAGGCCCGCCAGGAAGAACAGGAAGTTGTACGAGATCTGCTTCCACACGGCGGCCAGCACGACCAGCGTCATGGCGTGCGTCCCGTTGAGCAGATGGTTCCACTCGAAACCGATCTGCCCGAGCGCGTACGCGACGAGGCCCATGCCGGGCGCGAACAGGAACAGCCACAGCACGCCGGCCACCGCGGGGGCCACCGCGTAGGGCCAGATCAGCAGCGTCTTGTAGACCGCCGCGCCGCGGATCACGCGATCGGCGAACACCGCCAGCAGCAGCGACACGCAGATGCCGATCGTCGCCACCAGCAGCGAGAAGACCGCGGTGGTCTTGAACGACGCGATGTAGGTGTCGTCGGCGAACAGGTGGCGGAAGTTCTCGAACCCGATCCACTCGATCGAGGTGCCGAAGGCGTCGGATTGCTGGAACGATTGCAGCAGCGCCTGGCCGGCCGGCCAGAAGAAGAAGACGACGATGACGAAGACCTGCGGCGCGAGCAGCACCCAGGGCAGCCACCGCGAGCGGAAGACGACGCGTTTCTCTACCGCCATGGCCGGTCGGTCCGATCAGCCCCTCCCCTCCCGGAGGGGAGGTCGGGAGGGGAGCGCAATGGACGGCCGCAGGCCAACAAGGGCTTCAGCCCTTGTTGGCCTTCTGGAAGCGCTCGAGGAGTTCGTCGCCGCGCTTGATCGCCGAGTCGAGCGCTTCCTTCGCGCCCTTCTTGCCGGCCCACACCTGCTCGAGTTCCTCGTCGACGATGTCGCGGATCTGCACGTGGTTGCCCAGCCGGATGCCACGCGACTTGTCGGTCACCTTGCGGATCATCTGCGTGGGCGCAATGTCGGCGCCCGGGTTCTGCTTGTAGTAGCCGGACTTTTCGGTCAGCTCGAAGGCGGCATTCGTGATCGGCAGGTAGCCGGTCATCTTGTGGCTCTCGGACTGGATGTCGGGCTTGGAGAGGAAGTCGAAGAACTCCGCCACGCCCTTGTATTCCTCGGGCTTCTTGCCGGCCAGCACCCACAGGCTGGCGCCGCCGATCACGGTGTTCTGGGGCGCGCCCGGTACGTCGGGGTAGTAGGGCAGGGCGCCCATGCCCCAGGCGAACTTGGCGTTCTTCGCCACGTTGCCGCGGAAGCCCGACGACGTGGTCATCATCGCGCATTCGCCGGAAATGAACGCCGGCTCCGGCACGTTGCGGCGGCCCTTGTAGATGAACAGGCCCTGCTTGGCCATGTTGCCCAGGTTCTCGATGTGGCGCACGTGCAGCGGCGAGTTGAACTTCAAGCGTGCGTCCATGCCGCCCAGTCCGTTGGACTTGCTCGCGAACTCGACGTTGTGCCAGGCCGAGAAGCTCTCGAGTTGCGTCCAGCCCTGCCAGGCGATCGACAGCGGGCACTTGTGGCCGCTGGCCTTGAGCTTGGCCGCGGCGAGAGCCACCTCCGGCCAGGTGGCCGGAGGCTTCTCGGTGTCGAGGCCTGCGGCCTTGAAGGCGTCCTTGTTGTAGTAGAAGACCGTGGTCGAGCTGTTGAGCGGGAAGCTCAGCATCTGGCCATTCGGCGCGGTGTAGTAGCCCGAGACCGCGCTGATGTAGACCTTGGGGTCGAACTTCTTGCCGGCGTCGGCCATCACCTTGCCCGCGGGCACGACCGCGCCCTTGCTGGCCATCATGGTGGCGGTGCCGACCTCGAAGACCTGCAGGATATGCGGCGCGTTTCCGGCGCGGAACGCCGCGATGGCCGCCGTCATCGACTCGTCGTAGCTGCCCTTGTAGATCGGCGTGACCTTGTAGGCCTTCTGGCTGTCGTTGAACTGCTTGGCCAGGCCGTTGACCCACTCGTTGTTGACGGCGGTCATCGAGTGCCACCACAGGATCTCGGTCTGGGCCTGCGTCGAGGCGACGACGCCCAGGGCGAGCAGGGCGGCAACGGTGCGCGATGTGAACTTCATACGGTCTCCATCAAGAGAAAGTTGCTCACGAAAAGCTCAAGTATGTCGCGAGCGTGTGACAGACCAGTTTCGCCGAGGCCCCTGGGGGCCCGGCAAGGGGGATTACCCCGCCGAAATGCCCCTATGTTGCGCTGCGTTAAAGTCTTGCGCTCCCGTGCTGCGGCTGCCGCGCGGGCCTCGACGATGAACGCACCCTTGCCCCTGCACGCCGGGCTGCCCGGCGACGCCGAGAGCAGCGACACCGCGCCGCCGCGCCTGCGCGAGATCCCCTACAACTACACCTCGTTCTCCGACCGGGAGATCGTGCTGCGCCTGCTGGGCACGCGCGCATGGAGCCTGCTCGACCGCTTGCGCGCCGAGCGCCGCACCGGACGCTCCGCGCGCATGCTCTACGAGGTGCTGGGCGACATCTGGGTCGTTCAGCGCAACCCCTATCTCGAGGACGACCTGCTCGACAACCCGAAGCGCCGCGCCGCGCTGATCGGGGCACTGCACCACCGTCTGCACGAGATCGAGAAGCGTCGCACCCCGCAGGCCGACCCCGAGCGCGACGCGCTGGTGGGCGAGCTGCTGGGGCTGGCGCGCGACGCGGTGGAGCGCTTCGCCGCGCATTTCCGCGCCGTGTGGGATCTGCGCAAATCCGCACGTCGCGTGCTGGGGCGCTGCACCGCCCGCGACAACATCAAGTTCGATGGGCTGTCGCGCGTCTCGCACGTCACCGATGCGACCGACTGGCGCGTCGAGATGCCCTTCGTCGTGCTCACGCCCGACAGCGAGGCCGAGATGGCCGCCCTGGTGGCCGGCTGCGTCGAGCTGGGCCTGACCATCATCCCGCGCGGCGGCGGCACCGGCTACACCGGCGGCGCCGTGCCGCTGAGCTGGAGGAGCGCGGTCGTCAACACCGAGAAGCTCGAGGCCATGAGCGAGGTGGAGATGGTCGCGCTGCCGGGCCTCGACCGTCCGGTGGCCACCGTCTTCAGCGAGGCGGGCGTGGTGACGCAGCGCGTGGCCGATGCGGCCGAGCGCGCGGGCCATGTGTTCGCGGTGGATCCGACTTCGGCCGAGGCCAGCTGCATCGGCGGCAACATCGCCATGAATGCCGGCGGCAAGAAGGCCGTGCTGTGGGGCACCGCGCTCGACAATCTGGCGTCGTGGAAGATGGTGACGCCCGAGGCCAAGTGGCTCGAGGTGGTGCGCCTGAACCACAACCTGGGCAAGATCCACGACGTCGACACGGCGAGCTTCGAGCTGCGCTGGTTCGACGCCAGCGGCCGCAAGCTCGAGCGCAGCGAGCGCCTGGACATCCCCGGTGCCACCTTCCGCAAGCAGGGCCTGGGCAAGGACGTCACCGACAAGTTCCTCGCCGGCCTGCCGGGCATCCAGAAGGAAGGCTGCGACGGCATCATCACCAGCGCGCGCTGGGTGGTGCACCGCATGCCGGCGCACGTGCGCACCGTGTGCCTGGAGTTCTTCGGCAACGCCAGGGACGCCGTGCCCTCGATCGTCGAGATCAAGGACTTCATGTTCGCCGAGGCGAAGAAGCCCGGCGGCGCCATCCTGGCGGGCCTGGAGCACCTGGACGACCGCTACCTCAAGGCCGTGGGCTATTCCACCAAGAGCAAGCGCGGCACCTTGCCCAAGATGGTGCTGGTGGGCGACATCGTCGGCGACGACGAGGCGGCGGTGGCGCGCGCCACCAGCGAGGTGGTGCGCATCGCCAACAGCCGCGCCGGCGAGGGCTTCGTCGCGGTGAGCGCGGACGCGCGCAAGAAGTTCTGGCTCGACCGCAAGCGCACGGCGGCCATCGCCCGCCACACCAACGCCTTCAAGATCAACGAGGACGTGGTGATCCCGCTCGAGCGCATGGGCGAGTACACCGACGGCATCGAGCGCATCAACATCGAGCTCAGCCTGCGCAACAAGCTCGAGCTGGTGGACCGGCTGGAGGCCTTCTTCCGTCACGGCGCCCTGCCGCTGGGCAAGAGCGACGACGCAGGCGAGATCCCGAGCGCCGAGCTGCTGGAGGACCGCGTGCAGCAGGCCCTCGCGCTGCTGGCCGAGGTGCGCATGCTGTGGACGGGCTGGCTCGAGGGGCTCGACAGCGAGGGCACCTTCGTGCGCCTGCAGGACGCGCGCCTGCGCGCCTCGTGGAAGACGCAGATCCTGCAGCCCCTGCAGTCCCTGTTCGCGGGCGCGGCCTTCGTGCCCCTGCTCGACGCCTGCCGGCGCATCCACCAGGAGGTGCTGCGCGGCCGCGTCTGGGTGGCGCTGCACATGCATGCCGGCGACGGCAACGTGCACACCAACATCCCCGTCAACAGCGACAACTACGCCATGCTGCAGACGGCCCACGAGGCGGTGGCGCGCATCATGGCGCTGGCACGGCGGCTCGACGGCGTGATCTCGGGCGAGCACGGCATCGGCATCACCAAGCTCGAGTTCCTGACCGACGACGAACTGTCGGGCTTCGCCGCCTACAAGCAGCGCGTCGATCCGGAGGGGCGTTTCAACCGGGGCAAGCTGCTGCGCTCGCGCGGCGCGAAGGACGACACCTGGGCCGCCGACCTGTCCGCCGCCTACACGCCCAGCTTCGGCCTGATGGGGCACGAGTCGCTGATCATGCAGCGCAGCGACATCGGCGCCATCAGCGACTCGATCAAGGACTGCCTGCGCTGCGGCAAGTGCAAGCCGGTGTGCGCCACCCACGTGCCGCGGGCCAACCTGCTGTACAGCCCGCGCAACAAGATCCTCGCCACCTCGCTGCTGATCGAGGCCTTCCTGTACGAGGAGCAGACGCGGCGCGGCATCTCGATCCGCCACTGGGAGGAGTTCGAGGACGTGGCCGACCACTGCACGGTGTGCCACAAGTGCGCCTCGCCCTGCCCGGTGAAGATCGACTTCGGCGACGTGTCGATGAACATGCGCAACCTGCTGCGCAAGATGGGGCAGAAGAGCTTCCGCCCCGGCAACGCGGCGGCGATGTTCTTCCTCAACGCCACGAATCCGCAGACCATCAAGCTGATGCGCACCGCCATGGTCGACGTCGGCTTCAGGGTGCAGCGTTTCGCCCACCGCATGCTGGCCCTGGCCGCGCGCCGCCAGACCGCCGCCCCGCCGGCCACCGTGGGCCCGGCGCCGCTGCGCGAGCAGGTGATCCACTTCGTCAACAAGAAGATGCCGGGCGGCCTGCCCAAGCGCTCGGCACGCGCGCTGCTCGACATCGAGGACAAGGCCTACGTCCCCATCATTCGCGACCCTCAGGCCACCACGGCGGACACCGAGGCGGTGTTCTACTTCCCGGGCTGCGGCTCGGAGCGCCTGTTCAGCCAGGTGGGCCTGGCCACCCAGGCCATGCTCTGGCACGCCGGCGTGCAGACGGTGCTGCCGCCCGGCTACCTGTGCTGCGGCTACCCGCAGCGCGGCAGCGGCCAGTTCGACCGCGCCGAGCAGATGATCACCGACAACCGGGTGCTGTTCCACCGCGTGGCCAACACGCTGAACTACCTGGACATCCGGACCGTGGTCGTGAGCTGCGGCACCTGCTACGACCAGTTGCTGGGCTACCGCTTCGAGGACATCTTTCCGGGCTGCCGCATCGTCGACATCCACGAGTACCTGCTCGAGAAGGGCATCACGATGCAGGGCGGGGCCGGCTACCTGTACCACGACCCCTGCCACAGCCCGATGAAGCTGCAGGACCCGATGAAGACGGTCAAGGCCCTGGTCGGCGCTCCGGTGCTCAAGAGCGAGCGCTGCTGCGGCGAGAGCGGCACGCTGGGCGTGACGCGGCCCGACATCAGCACCCAGGTACGTTTCCGCAAGGAAGAGGAACTGCGCCGCGGCGAGGCGGCCCTGCGCGCCAGCGGCGCCGTGCCGGCCGCGGGCGATGTCAAGATCCTCACCTCGTGCCCCAGTTGCCTGCAGGGCCTGCAGCGCTACGAGGGCGACCTGCAGAACGGCCTGCTGGAAGCCGACTACATCGTGGTCGAGATGGCGCGCCGCATCCTGGGCGAACAGTGGCTGCCCGAGTACGTGACCAAGGCCAATGCCGGGGGCATCGAGCGCGTGCTGGTCTGACGGCGTCGATCGCCCCGCGATCTACACTTGTGTCCATGGCCGAGACCCCCCGCCCCACCGCCCTCACCGTGCATCAGCAGTCGCGCGAGCTCGAGGTGAGCTTCGACGACGGTGCGAGCTTCCGCATCCCCTTCGAGCTGATGCGCGTGTATTCGCCGTCGGCCGAGGTGCAGGGCCACGGGCCGGGCCAGGAAACATTGCAGACGGGCAAGCGCGAGGTGGGCATCGTCGGCATCGAGCCGGTGGGCCACTACGCGGTGCAGCCCACCTTCAGTGACGGCCACGACTCCGGCATCTTCGCCTGGGACTACCTGTATCGCCTGGGCGCGCACCAGGCGCAGCTGTGGGCCGACTACGAGGCGCGGCTGGCCGAAGCGGGCCGCTCGCGCGACGACCCCATGCCCCAGGCGGCCGGCGCGTCCTGCGGGCACCATTGAATGCCCCCGCGGCAGCCATGAGCGAGCATTCCCAGGGCCAGACCCACTTCGGCTTCGAGACGGTCGCCGAAGCGGAGAAGGCGCGTCGCGTGCGCGGCGTCTTCGACTCGGTGGCCGACAAGTACGACCTGATGAACGACCTGATGTCCCTCGGTCTGCACCGGGTGTGGAAGTCGTATGCGGTGGCGGTGGCCCATGTGCGGCCGGGCGACCGGGTGCTCGACATCGCGGCCGGCACGGGCGACCTGACCAAGGCCTTCGCCCGCCGGGTGGGCCCCACCGGGCTGGTGCTGCACTCGGACATCAACGAGGCGATGCTGCGCCGTGGCCGCGACCGCCTGCTCGACGAGGGCGTCCTTGCGCCGTCATTGTTGGCTGACGCACAGACCTTGCCCTTTGCGGACGCTATCTTCGACGTGGCCAGCGTGGCGTTCGGATTGCGCAACATGACGCACAAGGACAAGGCGCTGGCCGAGATGGCGCGCGTGCTCAAGCCGGGCGGGCGGCTGCTGGTGTTGGAGTTCAGCAAGATCGCCAAGCCGTTGGCGCCGGCCTACGACTGGTATTCGTTCAACGTGCTGCCGCGCCTGGGGCAGTGGATCGCCGGCGACGCCACGAGCTACCGCTACCTGGCGGAGTCCATCCGCATGCACCCCGACCAGGCCACGCTCAAGGCCATGATGAAGGCCGCCGGCTTCGGCCACGTGGACGTGCACGACCTGGCGGCCGGCGTGGTGGCGCTGCACGTCGGCATCCGCTGCTGAGAAGGCGCCCCGCTGGCGTGCCACCGTGTCGGCCGTCCGGCACCGCGTGCGTTTTGTCACGGTCATGTTCGTTGTCAGGCTCCTTCACCCCTATCGTGGGGTGGGAGCAAGGGGGGTGACCCTCTGTAAACTGGACCGGCTGCATGGCGTGTCGATGCCATGGGAGCGGGTCTGGTTCTTCAGCGCAGTGGCGCCAGCGCATTCTTGGCGGCCAGGATTCATCGAGGCAGTCACATGAATCGTTCTCTTCCCTCTCGCGGTCGGATTCCGGCGCTGGCCTGGGCATGCGCGGGCCTGGCGGCGGTGGCCTTGCTGGCCGGCTGCGGCGACAAGAAGGACAAGCCCGCCACCCAGACCGCGGCGAAAGTGAACAAGGAAGAGATCACCGTCCACCAGATCAATGCGGTGCTGGCGCAGCAGCGCGGCCTGCGGCCCGAGCAGGCCGAGGAGGCCGGCAAGCGCGCGCTCGAGCGCCTGATCGACCAGGAGCTCGCGGTGCAGAAGGCGGCCGAGAAGAAGGTCGACCGCGACCCGCGCGTGGTGCAGGCCATCGAGGCCGCGCGGCGCGAGATCATCGCCCGTGCCTATGCCGACAAGATTGCCGAGGGCGCGCCCAAGCCCAGCGCCGAGGAAATCAAGAAGTACTACGACGAGCACCCGGCGCTGTTCAGCCAGCGCCGCGTCTACCAGCTGCAGGAACTGGCGATCCAGGCGCCGGAGGACAAGCTCGCGGAGATCGGCGCCAGGCTCAAGAGCGCGAAGACCATCAAGGACTTCGTCGACTACCTGAAGGCCTCCAACATCCAGTTCGTGGGCAACCAGGCGGTGCGCGCGGCCGAGCAGATCCCGCTCAGCCTGCTGCCGGAACTGGCCAAGCTGAAGGACGGGCAGGCCTTGATGACACCCAACCCCAAGGGCGTCAACGTGGTGTTCCTGGCTGCCTCGCGGCCCCAGCCCGTCGACGAGGTGCGCGCCACCAAGGCGATCGAGGCCTTCCTGCTCAACGAGCGCAAGCGCAAGCTGTTGGCCGACGACCTGAAGGCATTGCGTTCCGCCGCGGCGATCGAGTACGTTGGCAAGTACGCCGCGGGCGCCCCGGCGCCCGAGGTGTACAAGGCACCCACGCCGGCCGAGGTGGCGGCCTCGGCCGCCGCCACGCTCGACAGCAAGTCCATCACCGAAGGCCTGGGCCTGAAGGGCAGCGCCGGCGCGGCCGCGGCCAGCGCCGTCGAGGCGGCCGATGCCGGCGTGCAGGCCGCCAGCGGTGTGGATGCGTCGACCATGACCAAGGGCCTGGGGATCAAGAAATGACCCCGGCCATCCTGCGGGCCTGGGCCCTGGCGGCGGCGCTGGCGCTGGTGGCGCCATGGGCGGCTGCCCAGGGCGTGCCGGCGGGCGCGCCCGCCGCCGCGCAGTACCGGCTGGCGCTGGGCGACACGCTGCGCATCACGGTGTTCCAGAACCCCGACCTCTCGGTCGAGACGCGCATCACCGAGGCCGGCTCGATCTCGTACCCGCTGCTGGGCACCGTGACGCTGGCCGGCTTGACCATCTCCGAAGCCGAGCAGCGCATCGTGCGCGGCCTGCGCGACGGGAACTTCGTCAAGCAGCCCCAGGTCACGATCAACGTGGTCACGGTGCGCGGCAACCAGGTGTCGGTGCTCGGGCAAGTCGGGCGGCCCGGCCGCTACCCGCTCGAAACCGGCGAGGTGCGCCTCACGGACATCCTGGCCACGGCCGGCGGCGT
>DASTJE010000060.1:0-5879 GCA_035716845.1 Burkholderiaceae bacterium | reverse complement strand
ACTGCCGAACACCAGCGCACTGCCCAGCGCGACGTTGGCGCCCTCGAAGCGCAACTCCTGGCCGAACACGACCAGCACGCCGGCGTAGGAGAGGGCGATCGCCGCCCCCTGACGCGGACTGACGCGCACGCGCAGCACCGCCATCGACAGCAGCAGCACCAGGGTCGGGTTGAGGTAGAGGATCAGGCGTTCGAGGCTGGCGGTGACGTACATCAGCCCCATGAAGTCGAGCATGCTGGCGAGGTAGTAGCCGCAGAAGCCCAGGCCGATCAGCGCCAGCCAGTCCTGCCGCGTCAGCGCCGGCTTGCCGCGCCCGGCCCACCAAGCCAGCGCCAGGAACAGCGGCAGCGACAGCAGCATTCGCCAGAACAGCACCTGCACCGCGTCGACGCCGTGGCGGTACATCAGCTTGGCCAGGATGGCCTTGCCGGAGAACGCGATGGCCCCCGCGGTGGCCAGGGCCACCCCGGGCCACGCACGCGTCGCGGGGGCGCTCACCAGCCGATCGCGGCGCCGTCGCGGCGCGGGTCGCTGGCGGCCACGTAGCCCTCCACCGACGGGTCGCCGAGGCGCCAGATGAACTGGCCGGCACCGTAGTCCTGGTAGCTGTCGGCGAACGGCTCGACGCGGTGGCCGCGCTCGCGCAGGCCTTGCGCGGCCGCGGCGTCGAAACCCTGCTCGGCGTTGAGCGTGCCGCCGGCCCAGCGCCAGCGCGGCGCGTCGCATGCGGTCTGCGGCTGCTGGTGGTAGTCGATCATCCGCACCACGGTCTGCAGGTGGCCCTGCGGCTGCATGTCGCCACCCATCACGCCGAAGCTCATCACCGGCGCGCCGTCCTTGGTCAGGAAGGCGGGGATGATGGTGTGGAAGGGCCGCTTGCGCGGCGCCACCAGGTTGGCGCGATCGCGCAGCAACGTGAAGCCGTGGCCGCGGTTCTGGAAGCTCACCCCGTAGCCGGGCAGCACGATGCCCGAGCCGAAGCCCATGTAGTTGCTCTGGATGAAGCTGACCATCATGCCGCGCTCGTCGGCTGCGGTGAGGTAGATCGTGCCGCCCTGCGGCAGGTGGCCGGGGCCGTAGTCCTGCGCACGCTTCGGGTCGATCAGTGCCGCGCGACTCTTCAGGTAGTCGTGGTCGAGCATCTGCGCCGGCGTCAGCGTCATGGCGCGCGGGTCGGCCACGTGCCGGTAGACGTCGGCGAAGGCGAGCTTCATGGCCTCGACCTGCAGGTGCTGCGAGTCGACGCCGTCCACCGGCATCGAGGCAAGGTCGAAGTGCTCGAGGATGCCCAGCGCGATCAGCGCCGCGATGCCCTGCCCGTTGGGCGGAATCTCGTGCAGGCGCCAGCCGCGGTAATCCTGGCCGATCGGCTCGACCCACTCGGGCGCATAGGCGGCGAAGTCGGCCGCCGTCATCGCACCACCGTGCGCCTTGGCATGCGCCTCGGCGGCAGCGGCAATCTCGCCGCGGTAGAAGGCCTCGCCGCGCGTCTCGGCGATCAGGCGCAGCGTGCGCGCCGCCTCGCTGAAGACGAATCGCTCGCCGACCTCCGGCGCGCGGCCGCGCGGCAGGAAGGTGTCGGCAAAGCCGGCCTGCGTGGTCAGCTCGGGCAGCGCCGCGGCGTTGGCCCACTTGTGCTGCACCACGATCGGCACCGCCGTGCCGCGCTCGGCCAGTTCGATGGCCGGCGCCAGCAGGTCGCGGAAGGGCAGCTTGCCGAAGCGCTCGTGCAGCGCCACCCAGCCGGCCACGGCGCCGGGCACGGTGACCGAGTCCCAGCCGCGCTTGGGCGGCGTGGTGGCGCCGGCGCCGTACTTGCGCTCGAAGTACTCCGGCGTCCACGCCTGCGGCGACGTGCCCGAGGCATTGAGGCCGTGCAGGCGGCCGCTGGCCGGGTCCCACAGGATGCAGAACATGTCGGAACCGAGGCCGTTGCTGCACGGCTCGACGAGCATCATGCAGGCCGCCGCGGCGACCGCGGCGTCGACCGCGCTGCCGCCGCGCTCGATCATGCGCAGGCCGGCCTGCGCGGCCAGCGGGTGCGAGGTGGCGACGACATTGCGCGCGAAGACAGGCAGCCGCGCCGACGCGTAGGGGTTGGTGTAGGAGAAGCTCTTCATGGTGATCGTGGGAGGGTGCAGGCGGCACGCCGTCAGCGCGGCGGCTCGTCCTTGGCATCGAGCGACTGGCCAATGTAGCGCTTCACTTTGGGCGGCTCGGAGCCCAAATGAAAGGCCAGGCGCTGCTCTCGCAAATCGGCGTCGAAGGCCGAGAAGCGCTCGAGGCGGCGCTGGTGCTCGATGAAGTTCTCGTCGACGAAGTACTCGAGAAAGCGGCCGGGCTGCGCCGCGTCGCGGAACAGGCCCCACGACAACGCGCCCTGGCGCAGCCGGGCCCGGCGCGTGCGCTGCATCACCGCGGCGAAATCGGCCGCACGCGCGGGATCGATGAGGTATTCCACGGTCACCATGACGGGGCCCTGCTCGGGCTCGACGTCGACCGGCGGCTCCAGCACCGTGCCCACCGCCTGCGGCGTGTAGTCGGGTTCGGACCCGCCCTCGAGCGTGAGGCGCCGCAGCAGCAGGCTGGCCAGCACGCCCGTGCCCGCCGCGGCGGCGACGGCGGTGGGCACGCTGGTCCAGCCGGCGAGCTGGCCCCAGACCACCGAACCTGCCGCCGCGCCCCCCATCAGCGCGGTCTGGTAGATCGCCATGCCGCGCGCGCGCACCCAGTCCGGCAGGACCAGCTGCGCCGACACCGTCAGCGAGTTGGCCACCGAGATCCACGCCATGCCCAGCAGCGCCATCGCGGGCAGCGCCACCCACAGCTCGTGCGCGTACACCACCAGCACGGACAGCAGCGCCTGCACCCAGGTGCCCGTGAACACGAACTGGTCGCGCGTCCAGCGGCTGCGCCAGCGCGGGAAGTACAGCGCCGCGACGATGGCCCCCGCGCCCAGGCAGGCGAGCAGCACGGTGAAGGTGGCCGGGCCGCCGCCGTGCATGTCGCGCGCCACCAGCGGCAGCAGCGCGATCAGCGCGGTGGACTGCAGGAAGAACAGGAACACCCGCAGCAGGACCACCTGCAGCCGGGGCGACTGCCAGGCGAACACGACACCGGCGCGCACCGCGCCGACGAAGCGCTCCCCGGGCAGCGCACTGCTGCGGGGCTCGCGACGCCAGGACAGGATCAGCGCGAAGGCGACGCCCGCCAGCAGCGCGTTGAGCGCGAACACGAAGGCTTCGCCGAACGCCGCCAGCAACGCACCGGCCAGCACCGGGCCGATCACGCGCGACAGGTTCATCGCGATGCCGTTGAGCGCGATGGCCGGCGACAGCTGGTCGCGCGGCACCACTTCGGGCACGATGGCCGCGAACACCGGCCAGCGCATCGCCAGGCCCACGCCGTTGACGAAGGTCAGCGCCAGCAACAGGTGGGCGCTCAGCGCATCGGCCAGCGACAGCGCCGCCAGCACCACGGCATTGAGGCTCACCCACAGCTGCGTCGCGGCGAAGTAGCGGCGACGGTCGACGGTATCGGCCAGCGCACCGCTGGGGATGCCCAGCAGGAACACCGGCAGCGTCGAGGCGGTCTGCACCAGCGCCACCAGCAAGGGGTTGGTGCTGAGCTGCGTCATCAGCCAGGCCGCGGCGACGTCGTTCATCCACATCGTCAGGTTGGCCGCCAGCCAGGCCAGCCACAGCATGCGGAACGTGCGCCCGTGCAAGGGCGCCAGCGCGGGCGCGGCGGCCGCGTCGCGCGCCAGCGTGCGCAGGTTCGCGGCCATCGATCGCCTCACCAGGCAGCGCCGAACTGGCGCCGCAGTTCCTCGATCTGCGGTTCGCCCAGCGGCGCCGGCCGCGGATCGCACATCAGCCACAGGCGCGCGGTCTCCTCGAGTTCCTCGAGCACGGCCGAGGCGGCCTCGGGCGTGCGCTGCCAGACCACCGGCCCCAGGCGCTCGAGCATCACGGCCCGCAGCGCGAGGCCGCGCGCCGCATGGGCGGCCACGCGCGCGACGACCGCGTCGGCCACCGCCGGGTCGCCGGGACGCGCGTAGGGGATCAGGGGCACGTGGCCGACCTTCATCACGAAGTAGGGCGTGATCGGCGGCACGATGTCGTCGGCGCTCCACACACCCTGCAGCGTCAGCGCCACCAGGTGCGTGCTGTGCGTGTGCAGCACGCAACCGGCCTCGGGCGACGCCGCGTAGAGGCGGCGGTGCAGGGCGAGCGTCTTGCTGGCGGGCTCGCCCGCCGTCTGCACGCCGTCCAGGCCGACGCGCGCCAGCCGCGCCGGGTCGAGCGTACCCAGGCAGGCGTCGGTCGGCGTGATGAGGAAGCCGTCGGCGAGGCGGGCGCTGATGTTGCCGGCCGTGGCGTGCACGTAGCCGCGGGCGTGGAGTGACGCGCCGACGCGGCAGATCGCCTCGCGCAGCCGGCCCTCTTCGGTCATCTGCCAACCCTCTGCGCGGCGTACCGCGGCGCGCGCGCTCGGGAGCGGCCCGCCGCGCTCACGTCAGCAGCGCAAAGGCGCGCGTGAAGAAATCCATCGCGCCGAAGTTACCCGACTTCAGGGCCAGGTGCAGGCCATGGCCGCCCGGCCGCGATGCATGGCACCACGGCACGCCCGGATCGATCTGCGCGCCGATGCGAAGACGCTCGATGCCCAGGCGCTGCACGACGGCGCCGGAGGTTTCGCCGCCGGCCACGATCAGGCGGCCGACGCCCGCCTCGACCAGCCCTGCCGCGATGTGCGACAGCGCCGCCTCCACCAATGAACCCGCACGCTCGGCGCCGAGCTGCGACTGCACCGCACGCACCGCTTCCGGCGCCGCGGTGGCGTACACGAGAACCGGCGCATGGCCCAGGCGCGGCCGCACGAAGGCCAGCGCCTGCGCCGCCACGTCGTCGCCGGCCGCCAGCCGCAGGGGGTCGACCGCGAAGGCTGCGCCACCGCGCGCGACGAAGTCGGCCACCTGGCCGTTGGTGGCGGCCGAACAGCTCCCGGAGACGATCGCCGCCGAGCCCTGCGGCGACGGCAGCACCGCCGCCTGCGCGCTGGGCGCCAGGCCGTGCTGCGCGGGGATGCCGATCGCCAGGCCGGACCCCGCGACCACCAGCGGCAGGTCGCGCGCGGCCTGGGCCAGCATGCGCAGGTGCTCGTCCACCAGCCCGTCGACGACGGCCAGGCGCGTGCCCTGCCCGGCCATGGCGTCCAGGCGCTGCCGGATCGCCGCGGACCCCGCAGCCACGTCGCGCAGGGCCACCAGGCCGACACGCTCGCGCCGGCACTGTGCCTGCAGCACGCGCACCAGGTTGGCATCGGTCATCGGCGTGAGCGGGTGGTGCCGCATCGGGCTGTCCGACAGCAGTTGGTCGCCGACGAACAGGTGGCCCTGGTACAGCGTGCGTCCGGTGGCCGGGAACGCCGGCGTGACCGGCACCACCGTGGCGCCCGTGAACTCCATCAGCGCCTCGGCCACCGGGCCGATGTTGCCGCGCGGCGTCGAGTCGAAGGTGGAGCAGACCTTGAAATACAGCTGCGCCGCACCCTGGGCGCGCAGCCAGCGCGCTGCGGCGAGCGATTGCGACACCGCTTCGTCGACCGGGGCGGTGCGCGACTTCAGCGCCACCACCACCGCATCGACATCCGCGTCGGCCCCCACCTCGGGCGCCGGCACGCCGATCGCCTGCACGACCCGCATGCCCTCGCGCACGAGGTTGTTGGCGAGGTCGGTGGCGCCGGTGAAGTCGTCGGCGATGCAGCCGAGCCTGAGCGTCACACCGCCACCCTCCCCTGGCTCAATCCTCGTCGTGGAAGGCCTCGTCGCGCTTGGCCTTGATCGAGGGCAGCATCACGATCACGATCATCGCCAG
>DASTJE010000059.1:0-2544 GCA_035716845.1 Burkholderiaceae bacterium | reverse complement strand
CGCCGCAGCGGTGGCGGTGTGGCCCATCTCCTCCACCACCAGCATGGCAGTGTCCTGATCCAGCGCCTGGTTGATGGTGGCCATCTGCCCCATCTTCATGAGGCACTTGATGACCTCGGCTGCCTTTACCGACATGCGGCTCGCGAGTTCCGCCACGGTGATGGTGGCCGGGACCTCCACCTCGCGCGTAATGGCGCCCTGCGGACGCTCGAACTGGTGTCGTCCGCCACCCTGCGGGCGGTGCGCGCCCGGCCGCGCGCGGCTGCGCAGCCGGCCCGCCCCTTCCTCGCCGAAGCCACCGCGTTCGTCGCGGCCACCCTTCTTGCGCTTGCCGGCACCGCGGCCGGCTTCATCGCGGCGGGCAGGTGCGGGCGCGGGAGCACCACGCGCCGGTGGCTTGGCGGGCGCGGGGCGCGCCGCTGCCGCTTCCGGGCGTGCGGCAGGCTGCGGCGCGCGGCGTGGCGGCTCGGCCGCCGGCACCGGCGCCGGCACGGCTTCGACCGGTACCTCGGGCTCGACCAATTCCGGCGCCACGATCTCCAGTTCCGGCGTCGGCTCGACCAGCTCGGGCGACGGCGCGAGCGCTTCCATCGCCTCGGCCTCGACGCCGACTGCCTCCTCGCCGGCCTTCTCGACCTCTTCGCGCTTCACATAGGTGCGCCGCTTGCGGGTGACCACGGTCACCTTGCTGGCCGGTGTGGCGGGGGCCGCACCCGGCCCGGCACGGCGCGCCACGGCGGGCTGCTTGAGCTCCGAAACCACCTGGCGCGTCAGCGTGATCTTGCGCGGTGTCGGGCTCGCGTCGGCCGCATCGGCGCCGTGCGCACGGCGCAGGAAACCGAGCAACTGCGCCTTCTCTTCATCGGTGATCGAATCGGTCGCGGCGCGCTCGCCGACGCCAGCCTCCTGCAACTGACGCAGCAGGCGCTCGACCGGCACCCGGATGGAGGCCGCGAATTTTTCAATGGGCTGGGCTGCCACTGGCTGTAAACCTCTCAGGCTTGGGCGGCGTCGTCGGTGAACCAGGCGGCACGGGCGGCCATGATGAGCTGCGCCGCCAGTGCCTCGTCGATGCCTTCGATGTCCAGCAGATCGACGACCGCCTGGTCGGCAAGATCCTCACGCGTGACGATGCCGTTCGCCGCGAGCTGGAAGGCCAGACGACGCGTCAAGCCCTCGACCTCAAGCAAATCGGCCGCCGGCTCGGCGTCGCCGAATTCTTCCTCGCGCGAGATCTCCTGCGCGAGCAGCACGGCCTGGGCGCGATCGCGCAGCTCCTGCACCAGGTTCTCGTCGAATTCTTCGATCGCCAGCAGTTCGGCCGCCGGCACGAAGGCCACTTCCTCGACGCTGGTGAAGCCTTCCTGCACCAGGATGTCGGCCACGCTCTCGTCCAGGTCAAGCTTGTCGACGAACATCTGCCGCAAGACACCAACCTCGGCTGCCTGCTTCTCGGCGGCCTGCTCCTCGGTCATCAGGTTCAGCGCCCAGCCGGTCAGCTCACTCGCCAGGCGCACGTTCTGGCCACCGCGACCGATGGCGATCGACAGTTGATCCTCGGCCACCGCCACGTCCATGGTGTGGGTCTCCTCGTCCATGGTGATCGACACCACCTTGGCTGGAGACAGTGCGTTCAGCACGAACTGGGCGGCATTCACGTCGAACAGCACAATGTCCACGCGCTCGCCGGCGAGATCGTTCGACACCGCCTGCACGCGCGTGCCGTGCATGCCGACGCAGGCGCCGATCGGATCGATGCGCGGGTCGTAGCTACGCACGGCGATCTTGGCCCGCACGCCCGGATCGCGGGCGCAGGCCACCACCTCGACGATGCCATCGGCCACTTCCGGCACCTCGCGGCGGAACAGTTCCATCATCAGCTTGGGCGCACGGCGCGTCAGGAACAGCTGCGGGCCGCGCGGCTCGATGCGGGCATCGGCCAGCAGCGCGCAGACGCGGTCGCCGATGCGGATGTTCTCGCGGGCGATCATGTCCTCGCGCGTCAGCAACGCGTCAACGTTGCCACCCAGATCCACGATCAGATTGCCGCGATCCAGGCGCTTGACCTGCCCGACCAGCATCTGGCCGATGCGCGGCCGGAAGGTGTCGACGATCTTCTCGCGCTCGGCGTCGCGCACCTTCTGCACGATCACCTGCTTGGCCATCTGGGACGCGATGCGACCGAACGGTGCCGCCGGCAGCGGCTCCTCGACCACGTCGCCGATGGCGGCGTCCGGGCGCTCGCGCTGCGCGCGTGACAGCGTGATCTGCTGGTCGGGGTTGAACTCGTCGGCCTCGTCATCGACCACGGTCCAGCGGCGGAAGGACTCGTAAGCGCCGCTGTGGCGGTCGATGGCGACGCGCACGTCCATGTGCTCGCCGGCCACCTTGCGCGTGGCCGCAGCGAGTGCGGCCTCGATGGCCTCGAAGATGACTTCCTTGGAGACGCCCTTCTCGTTCGAGACGACGTCAACGACTTGCAGGATTTCCTTAGTGTCCATCGCCCTTGCTCCGCAGTTCCGCCGCCAGGTCCGGCACCAGGCG
>DASTJE010000058.1:0-7616 GCA_035716845.1 Burkholderiaceae bacterium | reverse complement strand
TCCATGATCTTTGCCACGACGCCGGCGCCGACGGTGCGGCCGCCTTCGCGGATGGCAAAGCGCAGGCCCTCTTCCATGGCGATCGGGGCGATGAGCTTGACGGTGATGCTGACGTTGTCGCCGGGCATGACCATCTCCTTGTCCTTGGGCAGCTCCACCGCACCGGTCACGTCAGTGGTGCGGAAGTAGAACTGCGGACGGTAGTTGTTGAAGAACGGCGTGTGACGCCCGCCCTCCTCCTTGGAGAGCACGTACACCTCGGCCGTGAAGTGCGTGTGCGGCGTGATCGAGCCGGGCTTGGCCAGCACCTGGCCACGCTCGACGTCCTCGCGCTTGGTGCCGCGCAGCAGGATGCCCACGTTGTCGCCCGCCTGCCCCTGGTCGAGCAGCTTGCGGAACATCTCCACGCCGGTGCAGGTGGTCTTTTGCGTCGGGCGGATGCCCACGATCTCGATTTCCTCGCCCACCTTGATGACGCCGCGCTCCACACGGCCGGTCACCACGGTGCCGCGGCCGGAGATGGAGAACACGTCCTCCACGGGCATCAGGAAAGCGCCGTCGATGGCGCGCTTGGGCGTGGGGATGTAGCTGTCCAGCGCATCGGCCAGCCGGAAGATGGCCTGCTCGCCCAGGTCGCCCTTGTCGCCTTCCATGGCCAGCTTGGCCGAGCCCTTGACGATCGGGGTGTCGTCGCCAGGGAAGTCGTACTTGCTCAGCAGTTCGCGCACTTCCATCTCGACGAGCTCGAGCAGCTCGGCGTCGTCGACCATGTCGCACTTGTTCATGAAGACGATGATGTACGGAACACCCACCTGACGGGCCAGCAGGATGTGCTCGCGCGTCTGCGGCATCGGGCCGTCGGCCGCGCTCACCACCAGGATCGCACCGTCCATCTGCGCCGCCCCAGTGATCATGTTCTTGATGTAGTCGGCGTGCCCCGGGCAGTCCACGTGCGCATAGTGCCGGTTGGCCGTCTCGTATTCGACGTGCGCGGTGTTGATCGTGATGCCGCGCGCCTTCTCCTCGGGCGCCGCGTCGATCTGGTCGTACGCCTTGGCCTCGCCGCCATACTTGGCCGCCAGCACCGACGTGATCGCCGCCGTCAAGGTCGTCTTGCCATGGTCCACGTGACCAATCGTCCCCACGTTCACGTGCGGCTTGGTCCGCTCAAACTTGCCTTTTGCCATTTGCGCGCTCCTGATGCGTCAGAAGAGAGTACGTTGACTCGAAACCGATCGAATGGTGCCCATGACGCGGATCGAACGCGTGACCTCTCCCTTACCAAGGGAGTGCTCTACCACTGAGCCACATGGGCATCGATACGGGGCTGGACACTCCGCCGGTGTCCAGGCCCGTAGCGACAGGCCGTCGTCTGGAGCGGGAGACGGGAATCGAACCCGCGTCATTAGCTTGGAAGGCTAAGGTTCTGCCATTGAACTACTCCCGCCTGAGGAGTCACGCACCGTCTGCCGTCATCCTTGTTTCGCCTGGTGGAGGAGGCTGGATTCGAACCAGCGTAGGCGTAAGCCAACAGATTTACAGTCTGCCCCCTTTAGCCACTCGGGCACCCCTCCGCGGCGAACCGCAGACTATAGCACGGGTCGAGCCATTTCTTTCGCCAACCCCGGCGGCGATTGATCGGGCGCCCAGTCGATCGGGGCCTCGCCGCGCGCGGCCAGGAACCGGTTGGCGGCGCCGAAGTGGCCGCAGCCGATGAAGGGCAGCGGCGGGCGGCGGGCCGACAGCGGCGACGGATGGTTCGCGCACAACACCGCGTGCGCCGCTCCAGGGCCGATGAGACGCGCCTTGGCTTGTGCGTGTGCGCCCCAGAGCATGTACACGCAAGCGCGGTCCGATCTTGCCAATTCCGCTATTATTTCGTCAGTGAGCGCTTCCCAACCTTGCTTTGCGTGGGACGCCGGGCGCCCCGCCTCGACCGTCAGGCTGGTGTTGAGCAGCAGCACGCCCCGCTCGGCCCAGGCCGTCAGATGCCCGTGGGCCGGCCTGGGCAGGCCGAGGTCGCGCCCGAGTTCGACGTAGATGTTGCGCAGGCTGGGCGGCAGCGCCTGGCCTGGCGGCACCGAGAACGCCAGCCCTTCGGCCTGCCCCTCGCCGTGGTACGGGTCCTGCCCGACGATGACCACCCGGACCCGCTCGCGCGGCGTCAGCGCCAGGGCGCGCAGCGGCTCGCGCGGATAGATCGCCGCACCGGCCTGTTGCCGCGCGCTGACGAAACGCTCCAGCCGCTGGCCGTCGGCCGACGCGCGCCAGGCCTCCACGAGGCGCCGCCAGGCCGGCGGCGCGCGGTCGAGCACGTCGCCGATGGGCTCGCGCAGCAGGTTCGGCGGGCTCACCCGAACAGGCTGGCCAGCGCCGCCCCGGGATCGTCGGCGCGCATGAACGCCTCCCCGACCAGGAACGCGTGGACCCCGGCGTCGCGCATGCGCCGCACATCGGCCGGCGCCAGGATGCCCGACTCGGTGACCAGCAGGCGCTCGCCCGGCACGCGGCCACGCAGGTCCAGCGTCGTGTCGAGCGACACCTCGAAGGTCCTCAGGTTGCGGTTGTTGATCCCGACCAGTGGCGTCTCAAGGCGCAGCGCGCGCTCCAGTTCCGTCCCGTCGTGCACCTCCACCAGCACGTCCATGCCCAGCGCATGCGCCTGGGCTTCGAGGTCGGCCATCCTCGCGTCGTCCAGGCAGGCGGCGATCAACAGGATGGCATCGGCCCCCATCGCGCGTGCCTCGAACACCTGGTAGGCGTCGATCGTGAAGTCCTTGCGCAGCACCGGCAAGGCGCAAGCCGCGCGGGCCTGGCGCAGGAACTCCGCCGAACCCTGGAAGAAGCGTTCGTCGGTGAGCACCGACAGGCAGGCTGCGCCGCCGCGCTCGTAGCTGGCGGCGATCTCGGCCGGCACGAAGTGCTCGCGCAGCACGCCCCGGCTCGGGCTGGCCTTCTTCACCTCCGCGATCACCGCGGCGCGCCCGCCCGCGACACGCTCTCGCAACGAGGCGGCGAACCCGCGCACGTCACGGCTGGCCTCGGCCTGCGCGCGCAGCGACGCCAGGCTGCGCCGCGCCTGTGCGGCGGCCACCTCGTCGCGCTTGACTGCGACGATGCGCTCGAGGATGTCGCTCATGCCGCGGCGGCCAGGCGCCTGGTGGCCTGCACGAACTGGCTCAGCTTGGCCGCGGCACGGCCGCTGGCGATCGCCTCGTCGGCGCGTGCGATGCCTTCGGCCATGGTCGGTGTCACGTTGGCCGCGTAGAGGGCCACGCCGGCATTGAGCACCACGATGTCACGCGCCGGCCCGGCCTCGTTGTCGAGCACCGAGCGCAGCAGCGCCAGCGACTGCGCGGGCGAATCGACCTTGAAACTGCGGTTGGAGGCCATCGTCATGCCGAAGTCCTCGGGGTGGATCTCGTACTCGCGGATCTCGCCGTCCTTGACCTCGCCCACCATGGTGGCCGCGCCGAGCGACACCTCGTCCATGCCGTCGCGTCCGTAGACGACCACGGCATGCTCGGCGCCCAGGCGCTGCAGCGCGCGCACCTGGATGCCCACGAGGTCGGGGTGGAACACGCCCATCAGGATGTTGGGCGCGTCCGCCGGGTTCGTCAGCGGGCCGAGGATGTTGAAGATCGTGCGCACACCGAGTTCGCGCCGCACCGGCGCCACGTTCTTCATCGCCGGGTGGTGGTTGGGTGCGAACATGAAGCCGATGCCCGTTTCGGCGATCGACTGCGCCACGGCCGCCGGGCTGAGCGTCAGCGGCACGCCCATCGCCTCGAGCACGTCGGCGCTGCCCGACTTGCTCGACACCCCGCGGTTGCCGTGCTTGGACACGCGCGCACCGCAGGCGGCCGCCACGAACATCGAGCAGGTGGAGATGTTGAAGGTGTGCGAGCTGTCGCCGCCGGTGCCGACGATGTCCACCAGGTGCGCCCGGTCGGCCACCGGCACCTTGGTCGAGAACTCGCGCATCACCTGCGCGGCCGCGGTGATCTCGCCGATGGTCTCCTTCTTGACGCGCAGGCCGATCAGCAGCGCGGCCATCATCGGCGCGGACATCTCCCCGCTCATGATGCGCCGCATCAGCGCCAGCATCTCGTCGTGGAAGATCTCCCGGTGCTCGATGGTGCGGGTCAGGGCTTCGGTGTCGGTGATGGGCATGGCGGCAGGCTCCGGGGCGGACCGCAAGTCTAGGGCCCTTTCACGGGGGCACGAGGCTGGGCGACCGCAATGAAAAGGGCCGCCCACAGGCGGCCCCGGCACACGGGAAGAGGTCAGAACGAGAAGGTCAGACCGACCGAATAGGCATTCACGTTGCCCGATTCGCTGATTCCCGACTTGTCGAACTTGCTGCGCGAGGCGTCCCAGGCCAAGTCCAGCGACATCGTCTTGCTCAGCTTGTAGCCGACGCCCAGCCCGAAATAGGCGGTGATGTTGTTGTCGCTTTCGCTGCCCGAGCCCAGGCCGACGACCGTGCCGGAGATCTTGGTCTTGACCTGCGCCACGCCGAGGCGGGCAACGAAGTTCCAGTCCGTGCTGAGATCCTGGTGATAGGCAATGCCGCCGCCGAACGCGGTCGTCTTGATCGACATCGACATTCCCGAATCACTTGCGGTCGCCTTGCCATAGTCGAAATAGCCGACTTCGGCAGCGAGGTTCGGATTGAACTTGTAGCCCCCCAGCAGCTTGAAGGCCGTATCGGACTTGTCGCAGCTCGCGATGCCGCTGCAATCGGCACTCAACCGGCTCACGCCAGCGGACACGACACCATAGCCCTGGGCCCAGGCCGCGGCACCGAACAACAGCGCAGCCAAACCAATGCTCAGTTTCTTCAACATGGAATCCCCCTCATGAAGTTGCGGGAAGTCGGAACGCGTCGCTGCACGCTCCGCGCGCCAAAGCACGTTCCGGGGCAGAACTTACGCCCGCCGGCGGATGCAAAGGTGAGCGCGCTCAAGCACCGTCGTGTGGAGTACGGTGTTGTTGCCGAGCGGCGACGTCCGGGTCAGGCCAGGACGTCCCGCAAGATGCCGATCGCGCGCTCGATGTCGGCGCCCGAGACGTCCAGGTGCGTGACCAGGCGCAGGCGGTACAGCCCGGTGGCCAGCACGCCGCGCGCCGCCAGCCGCGCGACGACGTCCTTGGGCTTGTCGGGCGCCAGGTCGACGAACACGATGTTGGTGTGCGGCAGGACCACGCTGACGCCCGGCAGGCCTTGGAGGCCTTCGGCGAGCCGGCGTGCGTGGGCGTGGTCCTCGGCCAGGCGCTCGACATGGTGGTCGAGCGCGTGCAGGGCGGCGGCCGCCAGCACGCCGGCCTGGCGCATGCCGCCGCCGGCCATCTTGCGCCAGCGGTGCGCACGGGCGATGAACTCGCGGCTGCCGCACAGGGCCGACCCCGCCGGCGTGCCCAGGCCCTTGCTGAAGCACACCGACACGCTGTCGAAGTGGCGCGCGATCTCGCGCGCCGGCACGCCGGAGGCCACGGCGGCGTTGTAGAGCCGGGCGCCGTCCAGGTGCGTGGCCAGCCCGCGCCGCCGCGCCAGCGCGGTCGCCACCTCGATGTAGCCCGTCGGCAGCACCATGCCGCCCCAGGTGTTCTCGAGCGCCAGCAGGCGCGTCCTCGCGAAGTGCGCATCGTCGGGCTTGATGGCCGCCTCGATGTCGGCCAGCGCCAGCGTGCCGTCGGCCTGGTTCGGGATGGGCTGCGGCTGGATGCTCCCGAGCACCGCGGCCCCGCCGCCTTCCCAGCGGTAGGTGTGGGCCATCTGGCCGACGATGTACTCCTCGCCGCGCTGACAGTGGCTCATCAGGCCGCACAGATTGCTCTGCGTGCCGGTGGGCATGAACAGTGCTGCCTCGAAGCCGAGGTCGGCGGCGATGCGCGCCTGCAGCGCATTGACCGTCGGGTCGTCGCCGAACACGTCGTCGCCCAGCGGGGCGGCGCGCATCGCGTCCCACATGGCGGCCGTGGGGCGGGTGACGGTGTCGCTGCGAAGGTCGATCGGCGGGGTGTTCATGCGGCGGGAGGATACGCGTCCAGGAAATTGCGCAGCAGGGCATGGCCCTGCTCCGAAAGGATCGACTCCGGATGGAACTGCACGCCCTCGATCGGCAGCGTGCGATGGCGCAGTCCCATGATCTCGCCATCCTCCGACGTGGCCGTCACCTCGAGCTCGGCCGGCAGCGACGCGCGCTCGACCACCAGCGAGTGGTAGCGCACCACGGTGAATTCCGGCGGCAGCCCCTGGAACACGCCCCGGCCGTCGTGCGCGATGACGCTCGTCTTGCCGTGCATCGGCACCTGGGCGCGCACCACACGGCCGCCGAGCGCTGCGCCCATCGACTGGTGGCCCAGGCACACGCCGAGCATCGGCACGCGGCCGGCGAAGTGGCGGATCGCCTCCAAGCACACGCCGGCCTCGTTCGGCGTGCAAGGCCCCGGCGAGAACACGATGCGCGCAGGCTTGAGGGCGGCCATGCCCGCCACGTCGATCCGGTCGTTGCGCACCGTGTGCACGTCCTCGCCCAGCTCGCCGAAGTACTGCACCAGGTTGAAGGTGAAGCTGTCGTAGTTGTCGATCATCAACAACATGGTCAGAACCCCTCCTCGACCAGTTCGGCCGCCCGGAACAGCGCGCGCGCCTTCTGCTCGGTCTCGGCCCACTCCTTCTCGGGCACCGAGTCGGCCACCACGCCGGCGGCGGCCTGCACGTACAGGGTCTGGTCCTTGACGATGCCGGTGCGGATGGCAATGGCCACGTCCATGTCGCCGGCGAAGCTGACGTAGCCGCAGGCGCCGCCGTAGATGCCGCGCTGTACCGGCTCCAGTTCGTCGATGATCTCCATCGCCCGCACCTTGGGCGCGCCGCTGAGCGTGCCGGCCGGGAAGGTCGCTCGCAGCACGTCGAGCTGCCCCACCTCGGGCCGCAGGATGCCCTCGACATTGCTGACGATGTGCATCACGTGCGAGTAGCGCTCGATCGCGAAGGCCTCGGTCACCTTCACGCTGCCGGTCCGGGCGATGCGCCCGATGTCGTTGCGCGCCAGGTCGATCAGCATCAGGTGCTCGGCGCGCTCCTTGGCATCGGCCTTCAGCTCGGCTTCGAGCGCAGCGTCCTCTTCCGCGGTCGCGCCGCGCGGCCGCGTGCCCGCGAGCGGCCGGATCGTCACCTTGCGCCCGCCGTCCGCGAGGCGCTCCTCGCGCACCAGGATCTCCGGCGACGCGCCGACGATCTGGAAGCTGCCCAGGTCGTAGTAGTACATGTAGGGGCTGGGATTCAGCGAGCGCAGCGCGCGGTACAGCGACAGCGGGCTCTCGGTGTAGCGCTTCTTCAGCCGCTGGCCGATCACGACCTGCATGCAGTCGCCGGCGGCGATGTATTCCTTGGCGCGCCGCACCGCGGCCTCCAGCTGCTCGCGCGAGGTCTCGCGCTCGACCGCGTAGCTGGGCCCGCGCCTGACCTGCGGCGCGGTGACCGAGTAGCGCAGGCGGTCGGTCAGCTCGGCCAGCCGGCGCTTGGCGCGGAAGTAGGCTTCGGGCTGGCCCGGGTCGGCCCAGACGATCAGGTACAGCCGCCCGGAGAGGTTGTCGATCACCGCCAC
>DASTJE010000057.1:0-20627 GCA_035716845.1 Burkholderiaceae bacterium | reverse complement strand
GTACAGGTCGGCCGGGATCGCCTTGATGAGGCCCGTGCACAGGATCATGAAGTACGGGAAGCCGAGCCAGGTGTTGACGACGAGCAGCATCACCTTGGCCAGCAGCGGGTCGGCGAACCAGGCCGGCCGGATGCCGAACAGAGCGTGCAGGATGGCGTTGATCTCGCCGAAGTTCTGGTTGAACAGGCCCTTGAACACCAGGATCGAGATGAAGCCCGGCACCGCGTAGGGCAGGAACAGCAGCGTGCGGTAGAGCGTGCGGTGCGGCAGCGCCTCCCAGTTCAGCAGCACCGCCAGCGCCATGCCCAGCCCGCCGGCGAACAGCACCGTCAGCCCGGCGAACACCACGGTCCAGACGAAGATCGCGACGAAGGGGCCGCGGAAGTCGGCATCGAACAGCATGCGGCTGTAGTTGGCCAGGCCGATGCCGACGCGAAAGCCCGGCGTCACGCGCTCGCCGGCCGCGTTCTCGAAGAAGCCGCTGGCGCGGTTGGGCGTGTAGACGGTGCCGGTGGCCGTGTGCGTGAGCGAGCCGTCGGCGCGGGCCGTCCACACCGGCTCGAGCGGCGCGAACTCGCGCAGCCCCGCATACGACAGCACGCGTCCGTCGGGCGCCGCGAGCTGCAGACCCAGCAGGCGCTCGCGCAGCGCGATCACCTCGCGCAGCGGCAGCGCGGGGCCGGGGTCGTCGGCCAAGGGTTGCAGCGCCAGCGGCGTGCGCGCACCGCCGGTGGGCACCTGCACGCTGTAGCGCGCGCCGCTCTCGCGCGAGGCCAGCACCAGGCGGGTGACGCCGCCGGCGGCGTGCAGCGTCGTGTCGTAGGCGTGCGCCTCGTCGGCCAGCGTCTGCGCCAGCAGGTACTCGCGGGCGCGCTCGAACTCCAGCAGGTTGGACGACGAGTAGTTGGTGAAGCCGATCTGCACCGTGTACAGCAGCGGGAAGGCCACGAACAGCAGCATCCCCGCCACGCCCGGGAACAGGTAGCGCCAGGCCAGCGAGCGCGCGCTGCCGTAGACCGCCAGCGCGGTGCCCCCGAAGGCCATCACGCCGACGGCCACCAGCGGCTGACCGGCGTTGAACAGGCCCATCACCATCCACAGCAGCGCCAGCGTCGCGAGCGCGAGCACGGTGCGGGCCAGCCAGCGCGCCGCGGCCGACGGCGCGGGCCGGGCGCGGCGGGCGGCGCCCGCGGGGGAGCCCACGATGGCGGCGGGGGGCGTGGCGGCGTTCATCGCGTCAGCACCCGTGCGGCGGCGCCGTCGAGCGCGTCCTTCGGCGACTGGCGGCCCTGCGTGATGGCCTCGAGCGCGGCGTCCAGCGCGGGCCAGACGCGGCCCATCTCGGGGATGTTGGGGATCGGCTCGCCGGCGCGCGCGTTGGCCATCGTCGCGGCGATGTGCGGGTCGCTCGCCAGCTCCGCGAAGTACGCCTTGTCCGCCGGCGTGCCCAGCGGCACGTCGGCCGAGATCGTCTTCAGGCTCTCGACCTTCAGCAGGTGGTTCTCGATGAACTCGCGCGCGATGTCCTTGATCTTCGACGGTGCGGTGATCATGCAGCCGAGCACGCCGACGAAGGGCTTGCTCGGCCGGCCGGGGATCACCGCCGGGATCGGCGCCACGCCGAAATCGATCTTCGACTTGCGGGCGTTGTCCCAGGCCCAGGGGCCGTTGATCATCATCGCCACCTTGCCGGCCGCGAACTGCGACTCCATGTCGGAGTAGCGCGCGCCCTGCGGCATCACGCCGTCCTTGATGGCGCGCTCCAGTGCCTGCGCCCCGGCCACCGCGCCGGCGTTGTTGACGCCGGTGCGGGCCGGATCGAGGCGGCCCTGCGCATCGCGCGGGAAGATCTCGCCGCCGGCACCGGCCAGCAGCGGCCAGGTGAAGAAGGTCTTGTTGTAGTCCCAGAGGATGGCCTTCCTGCCCTCGCGCGCCAGCGCCTGGTCGAGCGCCGCGACTTCGGCGAAGGTGGCCGGCGGCACCTTCACCAGCGCCTTGTTGTAGATCAGCCCCACGGCCTCGATGGCCAGCGGGTAGCCCCAGAGCTGGCCGTTCCAGCTGAAGGCGCGCCAGGTCGAGTCCTCGATGGCGTCGCGGATGCGCTTGGGCGGGCGGATCGGCACGATCAGGCCCGACTTCGCCCACTCGCCGACCCGGTCGTGCGGCCAGCAGAAGATGTCGGGGCCCTTGCCGGCCCCGGCGGCGGCCTGGAACTTGTCGGGCGCGCCCTCCGGGTGCTGCACCACGACCTTGACGCCCGCGTCCTTCTCGAACGCGTCGCCCACCTTCTGCAGGCCGTTGTAGCCCTTGTCGCCGTTGATCCACACCAGCAGGCGCGGCGGCTGGGCGGCCGCCGGCAGCGCGGCCGCCAGGGCCAGCGCGCTGGCCAGGCACAAGTGGTGCAGCTTCATGCGGCGAGCGCGGTGGCGTCCGTGCGGCGCGCGAATGCGCGGCCCTCGGCGTCGAACAGGTGGCATGCCGCGGGCGGTGCGACGAGCGTGGCCACGTCGCCTGGGCGCAGCCGGCTGTGCCCCGGCAGTTGCGCGGTCAGCGACAGCTCGGCCTTCGGGAAGTCGAAGTAGGCGTAGCTGGTGCCGCCCAGGTGGTCGACGAAGCTCACGCGGGCGGCAAGCGCGTTGTCGCCGGCGCCCGAGGCGAGGTGCTCGGGGCGCACGCCCAACGTGACCGGCGCGCCCGCCGCGGCGCGCGTGGCGTCCACGTCGGCGCGCAGGCGGCTGCCGTCGGCCAGCTCGACGAGGGCCTGCGCCGCGTCGGCCGACACCAGCGTGGCCTGCAGGAAGTTCATGCGCGGCGAGCCGATGAAGCCGGCCACGAAGCGGTTGCAGGGGTGCTCGTAGAGATCCAGCGGCGCGCCCACCTGCTCGATGCGGCCGGCCTGCAGCACGACGATGCGGTCGGCCAGCGTCATCGCCTCGACCTGGTCGTGGGTGACGTAGATCATCGTCGTCTTCAATTCCTCGTGGAGCTTGGTGAACTCCACGCGCATGCTCATGCGCAGCGCGGCGTCGAGGTTGGACAGCGGTTCGTCGAACAGGAACACCTCGGGCTTGCGCACGATCGCACGGCCGATGGCCACGCGCTGGCGCTGGCCGCCCGACAGGTCCTTGGGCTTGCGCTGCAGCAGGTGCTCGATGTGCAGGATCTTCGCGGCGTTGCGCACCGCCGCGTCGACCTCGGCCCTGGGCACCTTGGCGAGCTTCAGGCCGAAGGCCATGTTCTCGTACAGGTCCATGTGCGGGTACAGGGCATAGCTCTGGAACACCATCGCGATGCCGCGCTCGGCCGGCGGCACCTCGTTGACGACGCGTCCGCCGATGGACAGCGTGCCGCCGGTGATGTCTTCGAGGCCGGCGATGGTGCGCAGCAGCGTGGACTTGCCGCAGCCGGAGGGGCCCACGAAGACCATGAACTCGCCGTCGCGCACCTCGAGGTCGATGTCGCGCAGCACCTGCACCTCGCCGAAGGCCTTCTGCACGCCGCTCAACACCACGTTTGCCACTTTGCCGGTCTCCTCGATGTGCCGGCCGGGGTGGTCGGCGCGGCAATTTTGTAGAGAATATACAGACTTGGACGCGCAATTACAACGCTGACCGGATCTGCTAAATTGTCATAATCACAAGCAAAATCAATAACTTAATTGATTTCACGGGATAACCCGATGTAGGATTACTACATCGATTCGCCCTCAAAATCGCGTTCCGCCCCGGGCTGTGCCGCAGCCTGGCCGCCGTCCCGTCCCGGCTTGCCGGGAGGCGTCCTCCAGACGAGCATCGTATGAACACCATGACCAAGCGCTCTTCCCGTGCCACGCCGGCGGCCCGCCTGCCGGCCGCCTTCCAGGAGGCCCTGCGGCGTGCGCTCGACCAGCGCAGCGACACGCCCTCGCCCGAGGCGCTGCTGTGGGCGGCCGCGCAGGCCAGCCGCGACCTGCTGGCCGAGCGCTGGGCCCGCACGCAGGACGCGGACCGTGCCAACACCGTGCAGCGCCGCGTGCACTACCTGAGCATGGAGTTCCTGATGGGCCGCGCGCTGGGCAACGCGGTGGCCGCACTGGGGCTGGAAGCGCCGCTGCGCGAGGCGGCCGACGCGGCCGGGCTCGCACTGCCCGACGTGCTCGAGCGCGAGGCGGACGCCGCGCTGGGCAACGGCGGCCTCGGGCGCCTGGCGGCGTGCTTCCTGGACTCGTTCGCCACGCTCGGGCTGCCCTCGTTCGGCTACGGCGTGCGCTACCAGTACGGCATGTTCGCGCAGCAGATCGCGGGCGGCCGCCAGGTCGAGGCGCCCGACGACTGGCTGCGGCGCGGCAATCCCTGGGAGATCCACCGCCCCGAGCTGCGCTGGTTCGTCGGCTTCGGCGGCCGCGTGCAGTCCGACGGCAGCGGGCGCCGCTGGGTGCCGGCCGAGCGCGTGGTGGCCACCGCCTACGACTTCATCGTCCCCGGCCACGGCACGGCGCGCGTGGCGACGCTGCGCCAGTGGCATGCCGAGAGCGAGCACCCGATCGACTTCGCCGCCTTCTGCCGCGGCGAGCACCTGGCCTCGGGGCGCGAGCGGCTGGCCGCCGACATGCTCAACTGGGTGCTGTACCCCGACGACAGCACCCCCGCGGGGCGCGAGATGCGCCTCAAGCAGGAGTTCCTGCTGGTCTCGGCCTCGCTGCAGGACATGCTCGCGCGCCACCTGCGCGAAGGCCGCGCGCTGCACGACTTCGGGCGCCAGAACAGCGTGCACCTGAACGACACGCACCCGGCGCTGGTGCCGGCCGAGCTGATGCGCCTGCTGGTCGACGAGCACGGCCTGCCCTGGGACGAGGCCTGGAGCCTGACGCAGCAGGCGGTGAGCTACACCAACCACACGCTGATGCCCGAGGCGCTGGAGACCTGGGCCGTGCCGCTGTTCGAGGCCCTGCTGCCGCGCCACATGGAGATCGTCTACGAGATCAACCGGCGCTGGCTCGAGGAGGTGCGCGCGCGCGCTCCCGGCGACGAGGACCTGGTGCGCCGCCTGTCGCTGATCGACGAGGGCGGCGAGCGCCGCGTGCGCATGGCCAGCCTCTCGGTGCTGGCCTCGCACAAGGTCAATGGCGTGTCGGCGCTGCACTCCGAGCTGTGCGTCAGGACCATCTTCGCCGACTTCGCGCGCCTGTTCCCCGAGCGCTTCACCAACGTCACCAACGGCGTGACGCCGCGGCGCTGGCTGATGCAGGCCAACCCCGCGCTGTCGGCCTTCATCGACGCGCAGATCGGCGAGGGCTGGCGCGCCGACACCGACGCACTGGCCGGGCTGGCCCGGCATGCCCACAAGAAGACGGTGCGCAGCGCCTTCCTCAAGACCAAGCGCGCCAACAAGGAGCGCCTGGCCGCGCACATCCGCCGCGAACTGGGCGTGGTGGTCGACCCGGCCAGCCTGTTCGACGTGCAGATCAAGCGCATCCACGAGTACAAGCGCCAGCTGCTGAACCTGCTGCACGTGGTCGCGCGCTGGCAGGCCATCGTCGCCGATCCGCAGGCGCACTGGGTGCCGCGCACCGTGGTCTTCGCCGGCAAGGCCGCCACCGCCTACCAGACGGCCAAGGCGATCGTGAACCTGATCCACGACGTGGCGCGCGTGGTCAACAGCGACCCGCGCGTGGGCGACCGGCTCAAGCTGGTGTTCCTGCCCAACTACAGCGTGTCGCTGGCCGAGGTGATCCTGCCCGCGGCCGACCTGTCGGAGCAGATCTCCACCGCCGGCACCGAGGCCTCGGGCACCGGCAACATGAAGTTCGCGCTCAACGGCGCCCTCACCATCGGCACCTGGGACGGCGCCAACATCGAGATGGCCCAGGCCATGGGCGAGGAGCACATGTTCGTGTTCGGGCTGCGTGCCGACGCGGTGGCCGAGATCAAGCGCCTGGGCTACGACCCGCGCCTGTACGTCGAGGAGAACCGCCAGCTCGCGGCGGTGCTCGAGGCCATCGCCGGCGGCACGTTCAGCCCGGGCGAACCCGAGCGCTACCGCGGCCTGGTCGAGGGCCTGCTCAACCGCGACACCTACATGCTGATGGCCGACTTCGCCGACTACGTGGCCGCGCAGGGCCGCGTCGACGCGCTGTGGCGCGACCCGCCGGCCTGGGCCGACCGCGCGATCCGCAACGTCGCGGCGATGGGCCCCTTCTCGAGCGACCGCACGATCCGCGAGTACGTCCAGAAGGTGTGGACGCCGGCGAAGCGGCGCTGAGGGCGCGACACTCCACACCCTGATGCTCGACGACACCGACGTTGCCGCCCTTGCCGAGGCGCGCCATGGCGACCCCTGCGCCGTGCTCGGCCTGCACGCCGACGCCCACGGGCGCCTGTGGGTGCGCGCCATGCTGCCGGGCGCGGCAGCCGTCGAGGTGCTCGACGCGGCCAGCGGCCGGCGTGTCGCCGTGCTGGCGCCGCGCGGCGACGGCGGCCTGTGGGAAGGGGCGGTGCCACGCCGCCGCAAGCGCTTCGAGCACCGGCTGGCGGTGCGCTGGGCAGCCGGCGGCGAGGGCGTCTATGCCGACGCCTACGCCTTCGGCCCGACGGTCGCCGACGACGACCTGCACTACTTCGGCGAGGGCACGCACCTGCGGCCCTACACCTTCCTGGGGGCGCACCCGATGGCCATCGGCGCCATCGAGGGCGTGCGCTTCGCGGTCTGGGCGCCCGGCGCCAGCCGTGTCTCGGTGGTCGGCGACTTCAACGCCTGGGACGGTCGGCGCCACCCGATGCGTTCGCGCGGCGGCGGCGGCGTGTGGGAGTTGTTCGTGCCGCACGCCGCGGCCGGTGACCGCTACAAGTTCGAGATCCGCGCCCGCGACGGCGCCGTGCTGCCGCTCAAGGCCGACCCGTACGCGCGCGCCGCCGAGTTGCGCCCGGGCACCGCGAGCGTCGTCGCGCCGCTGCCGCCGGCGCGGCCGCTGCCGCCCGGGCGCGCCGCGGCCAACGCGCGCAGCGCGCCGCTGGCGATCTACGAGCTGCATGCCGCGAGCTGGCGCCGCCACCCCGACGGGCGCCTGTACACCTGGGACGAACTGGCCGCCACGCTGCCGGCCTACGTGGCCGACATGGGCTTCACCCATGTCGAGCTGCTGCCGGTGAGCGAGCATCCCTTCGACGGCTCCTGGGGCTACCAGACGCTCGGCCTGTACGCGCCCACCGCGCGGCACAGCACGCCGGCGGCCGACGGTTCGCGCAGCGGCGACCCCGGTGCCTTCATCCGCTTCGTCGACGCCTGCCACGCGCAGGGCGTGGGCGTGCTGCTCGACTGGGTGCCCGCGCACTTCCCGAGCGATGCGCACGGGCTGGCGCAATTCGACGGCACGGCGCTGTACGAGTACGCCGACCCGCGCGAGGGTTATCACCGCGACTGGAACACGCTGATCTACAACTTCGGCCGCCACGAGGTGAAGAACTTCCTGGTCGGCAGCGCGCTGTACTGGATCGAGCGCTTCGGCGTCGACGGCCTGCGCGTCGATGCGGTGGCCTCGATGCTGTACCGCGACTACTCGCGCCAGGACGGGGAGTGGATCCCCAACGCGCAGGGCGGGCGCGAGAACCTCGAGGCGATCGCGCTGCTGCGGCGCGTCAACGAGGTGATCGGCGCCGAATGCCCCGGCGCGATCACGCTGGCCGAGGAGAGCACGGCCTTTCCGGGCGTGTCCGCGCCCACCTGGGCTGGCGGCCTGGGCTTCCACTACAAGTGGAACATGGGCTGGATGCACGACACGCTGCAGTACATGAAGGAAGACCCGGTGCACCGGCGCTGGCACCACGACCGCATGACCTTCGGCCTGGTCTACGCCTTCAGCGAGAACTTCGTGCTGCCGCTCTCGCACGACGAGGTGGTGCACGGCAAGGGCTCGATCCTCGGGCGCATGCCGGGCGACGAGTGGCAGCGCTTCGCCAACCTGCGCGCCTACTACGCCTTCATGTGGGGGCACCCGGGCAAGAAGCTGCTCTTCATGGGCCAGGAATTCGCACAGGGCACGGAGTGGAACCACGACCTCGAACTGCCCTGGGGCCTGCTGCAGGCGCCGGCGCATGCCGGCGTGCAGGCCCTCGTGCGCGACCTCAACCGCCTGCACCGCGAGCGTCCCGCACTGCACCGCCTGGACTGCGAGGGCGCCGGCTTCGAGTGGATCGACGCACACGACGCCGAGCGCTCGCTCTATGCATGGGTGCGCCAGGACGGCGCCGGCGACGCCGTGCTCGTCGTGTGCAACCTGACGCCGGTGCCGCGCCCCGCGCTGCGCCTGGGCGTGCCCGAGGGCGCGCGGGCGTGGCGCGAGGCGCTCAACACCGACTCGGCCTTCTACGGCGGCAGCAACGTCGGCAACGGCCCGGCGCCGCTGCCGGTGCAGGGTGTGGGCAGCCACGATCGCGCGCAGTCGATCGAGCTGACGCTGCCGCCGCTGGCCACCCTGTTCCTCGTCCCGGCATGAAGCTGCCCGTCAACCTGCTCGAAGGCCGCGCCGAGCCGTTCGGCGCGCTGGCGCGCGACGGCGGCGTCAACTTCGCGGTGTTCTCCGACCACGCCGAGCGCGTCGAGCTGTGCGTGTTCGACGCCGAGGGCGTGCGCGAACTCAAGCGCTACGCGCTGCACGGCCCGGTCGACGGCGTGTTCCACGGCTTCCTCGCGGGCGTCGGGCCGGGCCTGGTGTACGGCCTGCGCGCGCACGGCCCCTACGCACCCGAGCGCGGGCACCGCTTCAACCCGCACAAGCTGCTGCTCGACCCGTGGGCGCGCGAGATCGTCGGCCGCTTCGCGTGGCGGCCCGAGCACCACGGCTACGAGCTCGGGCACCCCGAAGGCACGCGCTCCTTCGACACGCGCGACAACGCGCTCGGTGCATTGAAGGCGCGCGTGGCCGCGCCGCCGCGGCCCGCGCCGGGCTGGGGCAACGCACCGCGCATCGCGCCGCGCGACGTGGTGCTCTACGAACTGCATGTCAAGGGCTTCGGCCGGCAGCTGCCGGGGCTGCCCGATGCGCTGCGCGGCACCTACGCGGGGCTGGCGCACCCGGCGGCCATCGCGCACTTCAAGCGCCTGGGGGTGACGACGCTGGAGCTGCTGCCGATCCACTACCACCTCGACGAGCCGCACCTGGTGCAGCATGGGCGCGTCAACTACTGGGGCTACAACACGCTGGGCTTCTTCTGCCCGGATCCGCGCTACGCCGCGTGCGGCCGCGACGACCCGAGCGCGGTGGCCGAGGAATTCCGCACCATGGTGGCCACGCTGCACGAACACGGCCTGGAGGTGGTGCTCGACGTGGTCTACAACCACACGCCCGAAGGCGGCGAGACCGGCACGACGCTGTCGATGCGCGGCCTGGACCACGCCAGCTGGTACCGCCTGGACGAGGGCGACCGCAGCCGCTGCGCCAACTGGACCGGCTGCGGCAACACCCTGAACGTGGCGCACCCGCGGGTGACGCAGTTCGTGCTCGACTCGCTGCGCTACTGGGCCGAGGAGATGGGCGTCGACGGCTTCCGCTTCGACCTCGCGCCGGTGCTCGGCCGCACGCACCGCCACTTCCACGGCGACGCGCCCTTCTTCACCGCGCTGGCGCAGGACCCGGTCCTCGCGCGCACGCACCTGATCGCCGAACCCTGGGACGCCGGCCCCGAGGGCTACCAGGTGGGCCGCTTTCCCGGGCGCTGGCTGGAGTGGAACGACAAGTTCCGCGACACCGTGCGCCGCTACTGGCTCGACCGCGGGGTGAGCCGCGGCGAATTCGCGCGCCGCTTCACCGCCTCGAGCGACCTGTTCCACCACGGCCGCCGCCCGCCGCTGGCGAGCGTGAACTTCATCGCCGTGCATGACGGCTTCACGCTGGCCGACTTCACCGCCTTCGACCGCAAGCACAACCACGCCAACGGCGAGGACAACCGCGACGGCCGCGATGACGAGATCTGTGCCGTCGTCGCGGAGCCGGCGCGCCCGCGCGTGCGCCGCGCGCTGCTGGCCACCCTGCTGCTGGCGCAGGGCACGCCGATGCTCAACGCCGGCGACGAGTTCGGCAACAGCCAGGGCGGCAACAACAACGCCTACAACCAGGACAACCCCACCGGCTGGCTCGACTGGGACCGCGCCGACGCGCCGCTGCAGGACTTCGTGGCCCGCGTGCTCGCGCTGCGTCGCGCGGAGCCGGCGCTGCGGCACGCGCGCTGGTTCACCAACGGGTCGACGGGCCGCTGCCTGGACCCGTTGCCCCCCTCGGGGGGCGGCGAGCCGCAAGGCGCGCCTGGGGGCCCACGGGTTGCGCCGGCGCCGGCCGGCGAACGCAGCGTGGTCTGGCTCACGCCGGCCGGGGTCGAGATGCAGGTGCACGACTGGCACGACGGCGCGCAGCACGCCTTCGCCTGCCGCATCGATGCCGCGCCGCAGGCCGAGGGCGACGCGATCGACGACCGTGCCGCGGGCTGCGACCACCTGCTGATCGCCTTCAACCCGGAGCCCGTGCCGATGCCCTTCACCTTGCCGCGCGGCGCCTGGCAGCTGGCGCTCGACAGCGCGGGCGTGCTGGCCGCGGGGCGCGTCGAACAACCCCTGACCGTGCCCGCGCACGCGCTCGTCGTGCTGCGCGGCACGCAATGCTGAGACCCCGAGACCATGAACTTCGACTCCCGCGCCAGCGGCGTCATGCTGCACCTCACCTCGCTGCCCGGCCCGCACGGCATCGGCGACTTCGGCCCTGATGCCTACCGCTTCGTCGACTGGCTGCAGCGCGCCGGCCAGCGACTGTGGCAGTGGCTGCCCACCACGCCGGTGGGGCCGGGCGATTCGCCCTATCAGAGCCCGAGCGCCTTCGCCGGCAGCCCGCTGATGGTGGCGCTCGAGCCGCTGGTCGAACGCGGCTGGCTGGAGCGCGTGGAGCCGCCGGCCGAGCCGTTCGCGGCGGCGCGCGTCGACTTCCGGCGCGTCATCCCCTGGCGCGACGCGCAGTTGCGCCGTGCGGCCGCAGGCTTCTTCGCGCGCGCCGACGCCGCCGATCGCGCCGCGTTCGCCGCCTGGTGCGCGCAGGAGGCCGCCTGGCTGGACGAGTACGCGCTCTTCATGGCGCTGTTCACCGCCGCGGGCATGAAGCCCTGGTGGGACTGGGCCGAGCCGCTGCGACGCCGCGACGGCGTGGCACTGGCGGCCGCGCGCGCGCAGCACGCCCGCGAGATCGACTTCTGGCGCTTCGTGCAGTGGTGCTGGGACACGCAGTGCCGCGCCCTCAAGGCCTACGCCAACGAGCGCGGCATCGCGCTCATCGGCGACATCCCGATCTACGTGGCCGACAACAGCGCCGACGTGTGGTCGCGCCCCGACCTCTACGAACTCGGCGCCGACGGAGCGCCCACCGTGATCGCCGGCGTGCCACCGGACGACCTCGGCCCCGAGGGCCAGCGCTGGGGCAACCCGATCTACCGCTGGGCGCGCATGGCCGACGAGGACTACGCCTGGTGGACGGCGCGCGCGCGGCGCGTGCTGGCGCAGGCCGACATCGTGCGCATCGACCACTTCCGCGGCTTCGCCGGCTACTGGGAGATCCCGTCGAGTTCCCCCACCGCCAAGGTGGGGCGCTGGGTCGCCGGGCCGGGGCGGCCGCTGTTCGAGGCCATCGAGCGCCAGCTCGGCCAGCTGCCGATCATTGCCGAGGATCTGGGCCTGATCACGCGCGACGTGGTCGAGCTGATCGAGGCCTGCGGCTTCCCGCGCATGAAGGTGCTGATCTTCGGTTTCGGCGGCGACGGCACGCACGAGTTCCTGCCGCACAACTACGCGCCCAACACCATCGTCTACACCAGCACGCACGACACCGACACCGCGCGCGGCTGGTGGGACCAGGCGAGCGAGGCCGAGCGCCACTTCGCCGGCGCCTACCTGGCGTGCGGCGCGCGCGACTTCCACTGGGCGGCGATCCGCGCCTGCATGAACTCGGTGTCGCGCCTGGCGGTGTTCCCGCTGCAGGATGTGCTGGGCCTGCCCACCGAGCACCGCATGAACCTGCCCGGCACGCTGACCGCGGCCAACTGGAGCTGGCGCTTCGAGTGGCCGATGCTGGGCGACGAGCCGGCGCGCGTGCTGGCGCTGATGGCGCGCACCAGCGGGCGCGACGGCGCGGTGGCGAAGGCGCCCCAGCCGGTGCCGGGCTACCTCCCGCTGCCGTAGCGGGGTCGCCCCCGCGTCACGTCACGAGCGCGCCTTCAGCGCGGCGTCGGCCTGCGCCCAGGCGCGCTCGGCGCGCCCACGCACTTCGGCCGCCTCGGCCGCCTTGCCCTGTGCGGCGAGCGCACGCGCCAGGCCCTGCAGCGCCCAGCCGCTGTCGGGCTGCAGCGCCAGGTCGGCGCGGTAGGTGGCCTCGGCGGCCACCGCGCGGCCGAGCTGCAGCTGCATGTCGCCCAGCGACACGCGGGCGCCGGCCCCGAGGAACGGCGGCTCGCGACTGTCGGCGCTCTTGGACGCGGAGACGCTGCGCGCCTGCTCGGCCAAGGCGTCGTCGCCGCGGCGCTCGCCCAGCGCGATCTCGGCACGCAGACGCGAGACCGCGGCATCGGCGATGTCGCGCAGCATGCGCGCGAAGTCATCGTCGCCGGTCACGCCCTTCTTCACCTTCTCGGCCCCCGACTCGGCGCGCGCCAGAGCCTGCTTCGCCTCGGCGATCTTGCCGCGGCGCGCCTGGGCCGTGCCGTGCACTTGCTCGCCGAGCGCGGTGGCCATGCCCTTGTCGCCGCTGGCCAGCGGCTCGGCCAGTGCGGCGTCCCAGCGCTCGAGCCGCATCAACGTGAGCAGCGGCAGCGAGCGAAAGTACTCGGCAGTGAAGCGGTCGGCCTTGGCACGCGCGGCCATCGCGCGGGCGGCCGCGATTGCCGCCTCGCCACGCCCCTGCGTCAGCGCCGCGTACCAGAGGAACTGCGTGTTGTGGCCGCGCCAGTCGCTCGTGATGGCGAAGCCCTGTTCTTTCAGTTTCGCGTCCTGGGCGTCGTCGGCGGCCACCGCGCGCTCGTTCACCGCGGCCGCGTCGCCATATCGCCCCACGCGCACGAAGATGTGGGCCGGCATGTGCACCAGGTGCGGCGAGTTCGGCGCCAATGAGGCCAGGCGGTCGGCGGCCGCCACGGCGCGCGCGGCGGCCGGCGCCGCGTCGGCCGCGTGGATCATGTAGTGGTTCAGGCCGGTGTGGTTCGGATGCTGCTTGAGCAGCGCCTCGAGCCGGTCGACCATCTCGGCGATGCGGGGCAGGGGCTTGCCGGTGGCCTCGTCGTACCAGTCGTCGGTTGCCGCGACCATCGCCGCCTCCGACCACAGCGTCAGGATGTCGGCGTCGTCGGGGTACGCCATCACCAGGGCGTGCAGGCGTTCGGCATAGGCCACGTCGAGCGCGTTGGCCTTGGCATTGCCGCGCGTACCGCGACAGAGGTCGGCCTCCGACGGCATGTAGGTGGAACCCGCGCGCGGCGCCACGTCGTAGCGCACGGCCATCGCGTCGATCAGCGCGCGCTCGCGGGCCGTGGCGCCTTGCGCCTGGCGCACGGCGTGGTCGACGTACTGACGCGCCTCGGTCAGGTCGCCGCGCTGCGGGGCATTGATGATCGGCCCGAGCTGCCAGGCCACGCCCCAGGCGCACATCGCGCAGCCCGGGTCGGCCGCCAGCGCGGCCTTGAACTGGCGCACGGCCTCCTTCTCGTTGAAGGCGTAGGCCTGCAGCAGGCCGGCGCGGAACAGGCGCTGCGCCTCGTCGCTGCGCGTCGTGATGCGCGCGTCGGAGCTGCCGAATCCGTCGAGCCTGGGCGCCTTGGCGCCGAGGTCGGGCTGCAGCGGCGCGATCGCGCAGGCGGTGAGGGCGGCCAGCGCGACCAGGCTCAGCGGGCGTTTCATCGGCTGTCTCCAGCGAAGGGTGCGCGAGTGTGCCTGTTTGCGCTGAGACAATCACCCCCTATGAAGAGCATTCGTCTGCGCGAAGGCAAGGAGCGCTCGCTGCTGCGCCGCCACCCGTGGGTGTTCGCCGGCAGCGTCGACCGCGGCGGGGCCGACCCCGGCGAAACGGTGCGCGTGGAGGCGCACGACGGCCGCTTCCTGGCCTGGGCCGCGTTCAGCCCCAGCTCGCAGATCCGCGTGCGTGCCTGGAGCTTCGACGAGGGCGAGCGCATCGACCACGCGTTCTTCAAGCGCCGCATCGCACGCGCGCTCGCGCTGCGTGCGCGCATGGCCATCGCCAGCGACGGCGTGCGCCTGGTGCACGGCGAGGCCGACGGCCTGCCCGGCCTGATCGTCGACCGCTACGGTGACACGCTGGTGGCGCAATTCCTGTCTGCCGGCAGCGAGCGCTGGAAGGGGGCGCTGGCCGATGTGCTGCTGGCCGCCACCGGCTGCACGCGCCTGTACGAGCGCAGCGACTCGGGCGTGCGCGCGCTGGAGGGCCTGCCGCCGGTGGCCGGCTGGCTCAGGGGCGAGGGCGCCACCGAGGTGGCGATCCGCGAGCACGGCTGGCAGCTCACGCTCGACGTGGCCGAGGGCCACAAGACAGGCTTCTACCTCGACCAGCGCGACAACCGGGCACGCTTCGCGCAGTGGGTGCGCCAGTTCGGATCGAAGCGCGTGCTCAACTGCTACTGCTACACCGGTGGCTTCACGGTGGCGGCGCTGGCCGGCGGGGCGGCAGCCGTGACGAGCGTGGACTCGTCGGCCCCCGCGCTCGAGCGCGCCGCCCGCCACGTGGCGCTCAACGGCTTCGACGCGGCCCGCGCCACCTTCGCCGATGCCGACGTCAACGCCTTCCTGCGCGAGCGCCTGAAGGACGGCACGCGCTACGACGCCATCGTGCTCGATCCGCCCAAGTTCGCGCCCACCGCAGCGCACGCCGAGCGGGCCGCGCGCGCCTACAAGGACATCAACCGCCTGGCGCTCAAGCTGCTGGAGCCGGGCGGCCTGCTGCTGACCTTCTCCTGCTCGGGCGGCGTGGGCGCCGAGCTGTTCCACAAGATCGTGGCCGGCGCGGCGATGGACGCCGAGGTCGACGGCGCGCTGCTGGCGCGCCTGGAGGGCGCCTGCGACCACCCGACGACGCTTGTCTTTCCCGAGGGCGAGTACCTCAAGGGGCTGGCGGTGCTCAAGTGCACCTGATTCGCGCTGGTCGCGACGTTTCGGCCCCCATGGCCCCTCATGCGACAGAAGGCACACCATGAGTGCGAACGCCTTCGATACGGGTGCCCCGGCCCCGGCAGGCCAGCGCTGGCGCTGGCTGCCGCCGATGGGCAGCGTGCGCTACTACGTGCTGCTCGCCCTGCTGGGCAGCCTCGTACTGGGGCCGCTGGGGGGCGTGACGGCCTCGTACATGAACTTCTCGATCGGCTTCTTCGTCGGCGGCCAGGTGCTCGCGGGCATCCTCGGTTCGACGGTGACCTTCGGCTACGGCCCCGAGGGCAAGCACGGTGCCAACTACATGCAGACGGCGGCCGCCTCGGTGGCCGGCATGGCCGGCATGGGCGTGCTGCTGCAGGCGATGGTGTGGATGGGGCTGCCGCAGCCGCCGCTGTGGCAGCTGATGCTCTACATGGGCGCGATCGGCATGTTCGGCGCCGGCGTGGGCATGCTCTACACGCCGATCCTGGTGGACCGGCTGCAGCTCACGTTTCCGTCGGGGCTGGCGGTGGCCAACATCCTGCGAGCGCTCACCGACCCGGTGCTGCTGCGCCGTTCGGTGGCGCGGCTGGGCACCGGCATCGGCCTGGGCCTGGCCGGCGGCATCGGTGCGGCCAAGCTGGTGCTGCTGGGCGCCATCGAGTTGTCCACCTCGACGCTCGGCGCCGGCATGCTGGTGGGCGCGCGTATCGGCATTCCGGCCCTGGTGGCCGGCCTCACGGGCACCCTGCTCATCCCCGCCTTCGTGTCGATCGGCTGGTTGCAGGCCGGCGACCCGTTCCGCAAGATCACCTTTCTGCTGGGCCTGGGCATGATCATGGGCGCGGCGATGCTGGACATCGGGGGCATCCTGCTGCAGGCCCTCGCACGCTGGCGCGAACCGCGCCGCGCGGCGACCCCGGCGGCCGACGCCCAGGCGTGGAAGCAGATGCACACCGGGCGCCTGGTGGCGTGGACGCTGTTCTGGGGCGTGGCCGTGGTGCTGCTGGGCGCGCACCTGCTGCACCAGCCGGTGTTCTTCATGGCGGTTGCCGTCGTGCTGGTGTTCGTGTTCACGATGGTCAACGGCATCTCGCTGGGCATCAGCGACACGACGCCGATCTCGTCGGCCTTCGTCGTGTCGGTGGTGCTGATGGCCGCACTGGGCCTGAAGGACCCGACCGTGGGCCTGATGGCCGGCGGCATCCTGCTGGTGGCCACCAGCGTGGCCGGCGACATGCAGCAGGACCGCTCGACCGGCTGGCGCCTGGGCACGCCGCGCACCATCCAGTTCCGCTTCCAGGTGCTTGGCCTGGTCGTGGGCGCGGTGCTCACGGTCGGCTTCGCGCAACTCTTCATGAGCGCCTACCCGGTGCTTGCGCTCGACCAGACGGCGATGAAGGCGGGCGAACAGCCCGAGCAGTGGGCCTCGGCCATGACCTACAAGCTGGTCGGTGCGTTGCGCAGCCTCACCGACGACAAGCCGTATCAGCGCACGGCGATCTGGGTGGGCGTGGCGATCGGGCTGGCGGTGCAGGTCGTGCGCGTGCACGTGCTGGGCCATGGCGCCTACCGGCGCTGGCGCGAGCGCAATGCCCTCAACCGTGCGGCGGACTTCGTCGTCGACGCGATGCTGCTGCCTTCGCCGTATGCCTACTCGTTCGGCACCTTCCTGGGGTTGGCCACGTCGGCGTGGTTCGCACTGGGTGGCGTCCTCGCCAGCGTGACGGCTGCCATCCACGAGGCGCGGGGTCGACGCCCCGAGGACGAAGGCTTGCCGGCGGACATGAGCACGGTGTCGCTGCTGGGCGGCGGCCTGATTGCCGGGGACGCACTGGCGGCCCTGGGTCTCGGGCTGATCGGGCTGCTGTCGACCGTGGCGGCCTGACCCGCGCGGCCGCTCAGGCGGGCGCGCGCAGCGCCGCCGCGTCGATGCGCGGCTCGAACTTGGCGCGCCGGGTGGCGAAGAAGGACTTCACGTTGCGCACGTTGGCGTGCTGCGTGAACAGGCGCTGGACCACGGCGTTGTAGGCCGCCAAGTCGGCCACCCACAGCACCAGCACGAAGTCGGGGCCGGGGCTGACGCGCCAGCACTGCTGCACCGCCGGGTCGGCCACCGCCAACGCCTCGAACGCCTCGAGGTGCTCGACGCCCTGGCGGTCGAGTTGCACCTCCACCAGTGCCTGCAGGCCGCCGGTCGCGTCGGGCGCGAGCAGCGCGACACGGCGCTCGATCAGGCCGGCCTCGACGAGGCGGCGCACGCGGCGCAGTGCGGTGGCTGGCGACACGTGCGCCGCGGCGGCGAGGTCCTGGTTGGCGCGGCTGGCGTCGTCCTGAAGCAGGTTGAGCAGTCGCACATCAATTTCATCAATTGCGATATTCATGGCGTTGGATTTCTGCTTGCTTGTATTGATGCAAATAATTTCATACTAAGTAGAAAGTAGCAATCCAATTTCTTGGTGTCGGGCCTAGAGTCCCGCCCATCGAACCACGGGAGGCTTCCCCACCATGTGCGGCATCGTCGGCGCGGTCAGCTCGCGCAACATCGTTCCGATCCTCGTCGAGGGCCTGAAGCGGCTGGAATACCGCGGTTACGACAGCTGCGGCGTGGCGGTGCACCGCGAGGGCCGGCTGCAGCGCGCGCGCAGCGTGGCGCGTGTGGCCGAGCTCGATGCGCAGGTGGCGGCCGAGGGCCTGGCCGCGGGCACCGGCATCGCCCACACGCGCTGGGCCACGCACGGCGCGCCGGCGGTGGTCAATGCGCACCCGCACTTCTCGCCCGGCGCCCATGCGGCCGCCGACGCGCAGGGGCGCATCGCGCTGGTGCACAACGGCATCATCGAGAACCACGAGGAACTGCGCGCGGAACTGCAGGCGCAGGGCTTCCGCTTCGAGAGCCAGACCGACACCGAGGTCATCGCCCACCTGATCGCCCACCTCTACCAGGGCGACCTGTTCGAGGCCGTGCAGCAGGCCGTGGCGCGCTTGAAGGGGGCCTACGCGATCGCGGTGTTCTGCCGCGACGAGCCGCACCGCGTGGTGGGCGCGCGCGAAGGCTCGCCCCTGGTGCTGGGCGTCGCCGAGGGCGAAACCTTCCTTGCCTCCGACGCAATGGCACTGGCCGGCGTGACCGAGCGCATCGTCTACCTCGAGGAGGGCGACGTGGTGGACGTGCAGATGGGCAAGCACTGGATCGTCGGACGCGACGCCGACGGCCGGCTGCGCCCGGTGCAGCGCGATGTGAAGACGGTGCAGGCGCACAGCGGCGCGGCCGAGCTCGGACCCTACCGCCACTACATGCAGAAGGAGATCTTCGAGCAGCCGCGCGCCATCGCCGACACGCTCGACACCCTCGACTCCCCGGGCGACATCGTGCCCGAGCTGTTCGGCGACGGGGCGCATTCGGCCTTCAAGGCGGTGGACCGCGTGCTGATCCTGGCCTGCGGCACCAGCTACTACTCGGGCTCGGTGGCGCGCTACTGGCTGGAATCCATCGCCGGCCTGCCGACCACGGTGGAGATCGCCAGCGAGTACCGCTACCGCGACAGCGTGCCCGACGCGCGCACGCTCGTCGTCACCATCAGCCAGAGCGGCGAGACGGCCGACACCCTGGCCGCGCTCAAGCACGCGCGCTCGCTGGGCATGGCGACCACGCTGACGATCTGCAACGTGGCCACCAGCGCGATGGTGCGCGAATGCAAGTTCGCCTTCGTCACGCGCGCCGGCGTCGAGGTGGGCGTGGCGTCGACCAAGGCCTTCACGACGCAGCTGGTCGGCCTGTTCCTGCTGACGCTGGTGCTGGCGCAGCAGCGCGGCCGCATCGACGAGGCCGCGCTCGCCGCCCACCTCAAGGCGCTGCGCCACCTGCCGGTGGCGGTGCAGGCGGTGCTGGCGCTCGAGCCGCAGGTGGTGGCCTGGTCGGAGGCCTTCGCGGGCAAGGAGAACGCGCTCTTCCTCGGGCGCGGACTGCACTACCCGGTGGCGCTGGAGGGCGCGCTCAAGTTGAAGGAGATCAGCTACATCCATGCCGAGGCCTACCCGGCGGGCGAGCTCAAGCACGGGCCGCTGGCGCTGGTGACCGCGGCCATGCCGGTGGTGACGATCGCGCCCAACGACCAGCTGCTGGAAAAGCTCAAGAGCAACATGCAGGAGGTGCGCGCGCGCGGCGGCGAGCTGTACGTCTTTGCCGATGCCGACACCCGCATCGAGAGCGGCCCGGGCGTGCACGTGATCCGCATGCCCGAGCACTACGGGGCGCTGAGCCCCATCCTGCACGTGGTGCCGCTGCAGCTGCTGGCCTACCACACGGCCTGTGCGCGCGGGACCGACGTCGACAAGCCCAGGAACCTCGCCAAGAGCGTGACCGTGGAGTGAGGGCGGCACGCGCCGTGGACCTCGACCTCGATCACCTCAGGCAATGGATCGGCCGCACCGAGACGCTGGCTGACATCGCAAGCGCGGCGCCGCTGCAGGCGCTCGCGGCCACGCTCGACCGCGAGGACGTCGCGGTGCGGCCGGGCGACGAACTGCCGCCTGGCGCGCACTGGCTGTACTTCCTGCCGCTGCACCGGCAGTCCGACCTCGGCCCGGACGGCCATGCCCGTCGCGGCGGCTTCCTGCCGCCGGTGCCGCTGCCGCGCCGCATGTGGGCCGGCAGCCGGCTCGAGTTCCTGCGGCCGCTGCACGTCGGTGCCGCACTGTCGCGCCGCTCGACCATCGCCGATGTGAGCCTGAAGCACGGCCGCAGCGGGCCGCTGGTGTTCGTGCGCGTGCGCCACGAGGTCGCCGACGCGCAGGGCACGGCCCTGGTGGACGAGCACGACATCGTCTATCGCGCGCCCGCCGCGCCGGGCGAGGCCGCGCCGCCGCCCACGCCGGCGCCGCAGGCCGAGTGGACGCGCGAGATCCGTCCCGACCCGGTGCTGCTGTTCCGCTACTCGGCGCTCACCTTCAACGGCCACCGCATCCACTACGACCACCCCTACGTCACCGCGGTCGAGGGCTACCCCGGGCTCGTCGTGCACGGCCCGCTGATGGCGACCCTGCTGCTGGACCTGCTGCAGCGTCAGCGCCCGCAGGCACGGCTCGCGCGCTTCGCGTTCCGGGCGCTCAAGCCGGTGTTCGACACCCACCCGTTCTCCGTCTGCGGCCGCGACGGCGCAGGCGGTGTCCACCTGTGGGTGCGCGATCACGAGGGCCACGTCGCGATGGACGCCACGGCCACGCTGGCCTGAAGGCCGCGCCGCCGCCGCGCGCCCGCTCAGGCGGCGGGCTGCTGCTCGGCGCGCGCCGCCTCCTCGCGCAGGCGCCGCACCATGAAGCCGGCGGCCTGGGTGATGTGCTGGCGTGCCAGCGCCTCGGCGCGGCGCCCGTCGCCGGCGATGACGGCGTTCAGGATCGCTTCGTGCTGGTCCCAGATGTCGCGCGGGGTCTGGTCGCGCGTCAGCACCTCGGCCATCGCGCGCTGCGTGTAGGACCAGTGCGTGGCC
>DASTJE010000056.1:0-27640 GCA_035716845.1 Burkholderiaceae bacterium | reverse complement strand
TTCATGCGCCGCAATGTAGGAAGGCGCCTACATGCGCGGGCGTGCATCGAGCACGCCGCGCCGCGGCGTGCACTCGGTTACCGCGAAGGAATGCGCGCCGTCTCAGCGCAGCCAGCCCTTGCGGCGGAAGTAGATGAACGGCGCCGCCACCGAGGCGAGCATCAAGCCCAGCGCGAAGGGATAGCCGAGCGACCAGTCGAGTTCGGGCATGGCCTTGAAGTTCATGCCGTAGACGCTGGCGATCAAGGTCGGCGGCAGCAGCGCGACGCTGGCCACCGAGAAGATCTTGATGATCTTGTTCTGGTTGATGTTGACGAAACCGATCGTCGCGTCGAGCAGGAAGTTGATCTTGTCGAACAGGAACGCGGTGTGGCTGTCCAGCGAGTCGATGTCGCGCAGGATCTGGCGCGCCTCCTCGAACTGCTCGGCGCTGAGCATGCGGCTGCGCATCATGAAGCTGACCGCGCGCCGGGTATCCATCACGTTGCGGCGGATGCGGCCGTTCAGGTCCTCCTCGCGCGCGATCGCAGTCAACGCCTCGCCGGCCGCGCGGTCGTCGACGTCCTGCTTCAGCGTCGCGGCGCTGACCTTCTCGAGACTGTCGTAGATGCCCTCCAGCGCGTCGGCGCTGTACTCCGCGTCGGCGTCGTAGAGCTTGAGCAGCACGTCCTTGGCGTCCTCGATCAGCGCCGGGATGCGGCGCGCGCGCAGGCGCAGCAGCCGGAAGACCGGCAGGTCCTCGGCGTGGATCGAGAACAGCACCTGGCGGAACAGGATGAAGGCCACGCGCACGTTGCGCGGGGTCTCCCCGTCGTCGATCAGGAAGTCGGAGCGGATGTGCAGCTCGCCGTTGTCCTCCTCGTAGAAGCGCGCCGACTCCTCGAGGTCCTCGTCGACGATGTCGTCGGGCAAGGCCAGGCCGAAGCGCTCGCGCAACCACGACTTCTCGTCGGCACTGGGCGCTTCGAGGTCGACCCACACCGGCCGCACGTGTGCCAGCGCCTCGGCGCTGTCGATCTCTTCCTGCACGAGCCGGCCGTTGACCAGCGTGAAGACATTGAGCATGGAACTGGGCTCCGGCGCGCGGGCCGTCGGTCGCGACGGTCCATGGGCAGGGGTGGCGGAAAGTGGCACCGTCTCACCCCGGGCAGGCGCGTCAGCGGCGGCGCGCGTTGCGGCTGGAGCGGACGGTCACCGAGGGTGACTCTGGTCCAAAACAGGCTCCGGACAAACTGGCTGATTATGGCACTCCCGCTCAGCGCCGATCGATGTCACGATGTGCCCGTGGGACGCTACTTCCTACTTGCTGAGGGAACCTCCGGTGGGCACACTGGGTCGCATCCGATGTCCCGTGCCGCATCCCCGCCTCCCCTCTCGCGCGCCCGATCCGGGCTTCGCTTTCCCCTGCGGCCGCTGGCGGCCGCATTCCCCGAGCCAACCTCTCGAAAGGAGGCATTGATGAACCTCAAGATCAGCGGACACCACCTCGAAGTCACCCCTGCCCTGCGCGAGTACGTGATCACCAAGCTCGACCGGGTGACGCGCCACTTCGACCAGGTGGTCGACATCAACGTCCTGCTGACCGTGGAAAAGCAAAAGGAGAAGGAACGAAGGCAACGCGCCGAAGTGAACCTGCACGTCAAGGGTCGCGACATCTACGTGGAGCACTCCAGCGAGGACCTTTATGCGGCCATCGACCAGCTCGTCGACAAGCTCGACCGCCAGGTCTGCCGCCACAAGGATCGTGTCCAGGAGCACCACCACCAGTCCGCGAAGCGAATCGAAGCCAGCTCTTGAGGAGAAGTAAGTGGCCGCCCTCCTGAAGGGGCGACCTGACTGAGGCGGCCCGCGGGCCGCCTCTTTCATTGAGTCAGCCGCTGCGGCGCAGCAAATGCGCAACACAGGCCGAGCGTCTTTCCCGCGCGGCTTGCACCCGATCGGCAGCGCGAACCGATAATTCGCCGTTTCGTCACATTCCCCGCTGTCGGCGCCGGACCCGGGCTTGCGCGTTGAGGGATGTGCAAAGGAAGCCCCGCTGATGAACCGCCTGTCCGCCATCCTGCCCGCCGCCAACGTGGCCATCGACGTCGAGGCCACGAGCAAGAAGCGCGTCTTCGAGCAGGCTGGCGTGCTGTTCGAGAATCAGCACTCGATCGCGCGCGCCACCGTCACCGACAACCTGTTCGCACGCGAGCGTCTGGGCTCCACCGGCCTGGGTCATGGCGTGGCGATCCCGCACGGGCGCATCAAGGGCCTCAAGAACCCGCTGGCGGCCGTGTTGCGCGTGCAGCAGCCGATCGCCTTCGATGCGCCCGACGACGAGGCCGTGACGCTGCTGATCTTCCTGCTGGTGCCCGAGGCGGCCACGCAGCGCCACCTGGAGATCCTGTCCGAGATCGCCGAGATGCTGTCCGACCGCGAGCTGCGCGAGCGCCTGAAGAGCGCCGCCGACGCGGCAGCCCTGCACAAGCTGATCGCGGACTGGGAACCTCTGAAGTCGGTGGCCTGATGCCCACGGCGGTGCAGCGCGGCCCCGCCCGATGAAGCCCACGTCCATCAGCGCCGAGGCGCTGTTCGAGGAGCACCGCAAGCCCTTGCGCTGGGAATGGGTCGCCGGACACGGCCACCCCGATCGCCGCTTCGACGAGGCGGCCATCAGGGACGCCCGTTCGGCCGCCGACCTGATCGGCTACCTCAATTACATCCACCCCTACCGGGTGCAGATCGTCGGCCGGCGCGAGGTCGCCTACCTGAGCGAGGCCGAGCCGGACGTGATCGACCGCCGGGTGGCGCGCATCGTCACGCTCGAGCCGCCGATGATCATCGTCGCCGACGGCGAGGCGCCTCCCGACCGCCTGGTTGCCCTGTGCGACCGTGCCGAGATCCCGCTCTTCGTCACTGCGGAGTCGGCCGGGCAGGTGATCGACGTGCTGCGCAGCTACCTGAGCCAGCGCTTCGCCGAACGCACCACGCGCCACGGCGTGTTCATGGACATCCTCGGCCTGGGCGTGCTGCTGACCGGCGAATCGGGCCTGGGCAAGAGCGAACTGGGCCTTGAGCTCATCTCACGCGGCCACGGCCTCGTGGCCGACGACGCGGTGGACATCTTCCGCACCTCGCAGACCGCGCTCGAAGGCCGCTGCCCGCCGCTGCTGGCCAACCTGCTGGAGGTGCGCGGCATCGGCCTGCTGGACATCAAGGCCATCTTCGGCGAGACCGCCGTGCGCCGGAAGATGCGCGTGCAGCTGCTCGTGCACCTGGTGCGCAAGGAGACCATGGAGCGCGAGTTCGAGCGCCTGCCCTATGAGCCGCTGTTCGAGGACATCCTCGGCGTGCCGGTGCGCAAGGTGGTGATCGCGGTGGATGCCGGGCGAAACCTGGCCGTGCTGGTCGAAGCGGCGGTGCGCAACACGATCCTGCAACTGCGCGGCATCGACACCTACGGCGAGTTCGTGCGCCGCCACCAGCAGGCGATGGACGCCCCCGGCGACGGGTGATCACTCCTTGGGCCGATAGGGGCACTCGGCCTTGATGCAGGTCGCGTACAGGGCCAGGGAATGGTCGTGCAGCCGGAAGCCGCGTTGTTCGGCGACGGCGCGCTGGCGCGCCTCGATATCGGGATCGTAGAACTCCTCGACGCGCCCGCAGGTCAGGCACACGAGGTGGTCGTGGTGCTGCCCCTCGTTGAGCTCGAACACCGACTTGCCGCTCTCGAAATGGCTGCGCGTGAGCAGGCCCGCCTGTTCGAACTGCATCAGCACGCGATAGACCGTGGCCAGCCCGATGTCGGCGTCCTCGGCCAACAGGGCCTTGTAGACATCCTCGGCGGTCATGTGGCGATCGGCCGCCCGCTCGAAGACCTCGAGGATCTTCAGGCGCGGCAGGGTGGCCTTCAGGCCGCTGCTCTTGAGGTTGTCGGCGCGGTTCATGGCGTCGCTAGAATGGGTCGCATCATAGCCAGAGCGGCTCGCGGCGCCGGCCGCGGCGCCTCGCCCCCATGCCCCGCCCCCACATTCCGATCGGCCTCGCGGCCCTTGCCCTGCTGGCCGGCTGCGGCACCGTCTCGCCCACCGCCGACAAGCTGCTGGGCGTGATCACGCCCTACCGCATCGACATCACCCAGGGCAACGTCGTCACCAAGGAGATGATCGCGCAGGTCAAGCCCGGCATGTCGCGCGCCCAGGTACGCGACGTCCTGGGCACGCCGATGATGGCCAGTGCCTTCCACGCGGACCGCTGGGATTACGTGTTCACGCTGCGGCGCCAGGGTGTCGAGCCGCAACGGCGCAGCGTGGTGGTGCACTTCAAGGGCGATGCGCTCGACCGCGTCGAGGCCCCCGACCTGCCCTCGGAGCAGGAGTTCGTGGCCTCGATCCGGCGCTCGCGCGAAGGGGGGTCCGAGCCGGTGCTGGCACTGACCGACGAGCAGAAGAAGGCCCTGCCGCCACCGGTGAAGACCGAGAGCGCCGCCGTCGCCCAGCCCCAGGGGCCGGCGCGCAGCTACCCGCCGCTCGAGCCGCAATGAACGGCACTCCCTTGCGCATCGCGGTGGCCGGCGCGTCCGGCCGCATGGGCCGCATGCTGATCGAGGCGGTCGAGTCGGCACCCGACTGCACGCTGGCCGCCACGATGGACCTCGGCAGCGACATCCGCGCCGCGCTGGCCCGGGCCCAGGTGCTGATCGACTTCACGCGGCCCGAGGGGACGCTGACCCACCTGGCGGCCTGCCGTGAACTCGGGGTCAAGGCGGTGATCGGCACCACCGGCTTCACGCCCGCGCAGAAGGCCGAGCTGCAAGTGCACGCGCAGCATCTGGCGCTGGTGCTCTCGCCCAACATGAGTGTGGGCGTCAACGTCGTGCTGCGCCTGCTCGAGACCGCGGCGCGCGCGCTCGGCGACGCCTACGACGTCGAGGTCGTGGAAGCCCACCACCGGCACAAGGTCGACGCCCCCAGCGGCACCGCGCTGGCGATGGGCGAGGCAGTGGCCGCCGCCACCGGCCGCGACCTCGCCACCCATGGCGTGTTCGCGCGCCACGGCGTGACCGGCGAGCGCGTGCCCGGGAGCATCGGCTTCGCCACCGTGCGCGGCGGCGACATCGTCGGCGACCACACGGTGATGTTCTGCGGCACCGGCGAGCGGGTGGAGATCGCGCACAGGAGCTCGAGCCGGGCCACCTACGCCCAGGGGGCGCTGCGTGCCGCGCGCTTCCTGATGGACAAGCCCAGCGGCCTGTTCGACATGACCGACGTGCTCGGCCTGCGCTGACGCGCCGCCCACTGCATGGAAGGGTTCAGCGCCTTCTGGGCCACCAGCGACGCCGTCGGCCGTGCCGTGGCCGTGCTGCTGCTGGCGATGTCGGTCGCGAGCTGGGTCACCATCGTCTGGAAAGGCTGGGTGCTGCAGCGGGCGCGCCGCGACATCGAGCGCGCCGTGGCGGCGTTCTGGGCGGCCGCCGGCCTGGACGAGGCTCATGACCGCGTGGCCGCGCTCGACCGCGAGCAGGTGGTGCTGCCGCTGCTCGAGGCGGCCACGGCCGGCAGCCGCGAAGGCACCCTCGAACATGGCGCCCACCTTGAAGCGCGGCTGACGCGCCGCCTGCGCGACGCCCTGCACCGCGGGCTGGCGCACCTGCAGTTCGGCCAGGTGCTGCTGGCGTCGATCGGCAGCACGGCGCCGTTCGTCGGCCTGTTCGGCACCGTCTGGGGCATCTACCACGCGCTGGCCGCGATCTCGGCGGCCGGCAGCATCACGGTCGACAAGGTGGCCGGGCCCGTGGGCGAGGCGCTGATCATGACGGCTGCCGGCCTGGCGGTGGCGATTCCCGCGGTGCTGGCCTACAACGTGTTCGGCAAGTGGGTCGGCGCCGCCGAGGCCGAGCTCGAGGGCTTCGCGCACGACCTGCGCGAGATGCGCCTGGGCCGGCGCGACTGAGGGCAGCACCGATGGCCTTCGGCCGCCTCGAACGCACCACCGGCTCGCCGCCGATGAGCGACATCAACATGACGCCGCTGATCGACGTGATGCTGGTGCTGCTGGTGATCTTCATCGTCACCGCGCCGCTGATGACCTCGGCGCTCAAGCTCGACCTGCCCAGGACCGAGGCCGGCGCCCCCACGGCCGGCCCGGCCTTCATCGCGGTGGCGGTGGACGCCGACGGGCAGCTCTTCCTCGGCGAGCAGAAGCTCGCGCGCGAGGCCCTGGCGCAGCGCGTGGCGGCCGCGGCCAGGGACAACCCCCTGCTCGAAGTGCAGTTGCGCGCCGACCAGAAGGTGCCCTACGGCCAGGTGGCCGACCTGATCGCCCTGGTGCAGCAGGCCGGGCTGACGCGCATCGGGTTCGTCACCGAGGCCCCGGCCGCCGCGCCGTCGAGGTAGCCGACCCGCTCCCTACAATCCGGCGGATGAACGAGAAATACGTCCCCGCCGAGGTCGAAGCCGCCGCCCAGGCCGATTGGCAGGCCACCGACGCCTACCGCGTCACCGAGGACGCGAGCCGCCCCAAGTTCTACGCCTGCTCGATGCTGCCCTACCCCAGCGGCAAGCTGCACATGGGCCACGTGCGCAACTACACCATCAACGACATGCTCACGCGCCAGCTGCGCATGAAGGGCATGAACGTGCTGATGCCGATGGGCTGGGACGCCTTCGGACTGCCGGCCGAGAACGCGGCGATGAAGAACAAGGTGCCGCCGGCACAGTGGACGTACTCCAACATCGCCCACATGAAGGGCCAGATGCAGGCCATGGGCCTGGCGATCGACTGGAGCCGCGAGGTCGCGACCTGCTCGCCCGAGTACTACAGGTGGAACCAGTGGCTGTTCCTGAAGATGCTGGAGGCCGGCATCGCCGAGCGCCGCACGCAGGTCGTCAACTGGGACCCGGTGGACCAGACGGTGCTCGCCAACGAGCAGGTGATCGACGGCCGCGGCTGGCGCTCCGGCGCGCTGGTGGAAAAGCGCGAGATCCCGGGCTACTACCTGAAGATCACGCAGTACGCCGACGAGCTGCTCGACCAGGTGGTGAACCACCTGCCGGGCTGGCCCGAGCGCGTCAAGCTGATGCAGGAGAACTGGATCGGCAAGAGCGAGGGCGTGCGCTTTGCCTTCCCGCACGAGGTCCGCGGTGCGGACGGCGCGCCGGTCGGCGATGGCCGCATGTGGGTCTTCACGACGCGCGCGGACACCATCATGGGCGTCACGTTCTGCGCCGTCGCGCCCGAGCATCCGCTGGCGCTGCATGCGGCGCAGCGCGATCCGCGCGTGGCCGCGTTCGTCGAGGCCTGCCTGAAGGGCGGCACGACCGAGGCCGAGCTCGCCACCCGGGACAAGGAAGGCGTCCCCACCGGCCTGTGCGTGACGCACCCGCTGACCGGCGACGCCGTGCCGGTGTGGGTCGGCAACTACGTGCTGATGGGCTACGGCGACGGCGCGGTCATGGGCGTGCCGGCGCACGACGAGCGCGACTTCGCCTTCGCCCGCAAGTACCACCTGCCGATCCGCCAGGTGATCGACGTGCCTGGCCACACCTTCTCGATCGCCGAGTGGCAGGAGTGGTATGCGGACAAGCAGCGCGGCCGCTGCATCCACTCCGGCGTGCTCGACGGCCTGTCGCACAAGGAGGCGGTCGATCGCGTGGCCGACCTGCTGGGCGTGCAGGGCCTGGGCGAGAAGAAGACCACCTGGCGCCTGCGCGACTGGGGCATCAGCCGCCAGCGCTACTGGGGCACGCCGATCCCGATCATCCACTGCGGCGCCTGTGGCGTGGTGCCGGTGCCCGAGCGCGACCTGCCGGTGGTGCTGCCCGAGGACCTGATCCCCGACGGCAGCGGCAACCCGCTGAACAAGTGCGCCTCGTTCCTGCACGTGGCCTGCCCGCGCTGCGGCCAGCCGGCACGCCGCGAGACCGACACGATGGACACCTTCGTCGACAGCTCGTGGTACTTCATGCGCTACTGCGACCCGAAGAACGACGACGCGATGGTCGCAGCGGGCACGCAGTACTGGATGCCGATGGACCAGTACATCGGCGGCATCGAGCACGCCATCCTGCACCTGCTGTACGCCCGCTTCTGGACCAAGGTGATGCGCGACCTCAAGCTGGTCGCGGTCGACGAGCCGTTCACGAAGCTGCTGACGCAGGGCATGGTGCTCAACCACATCTACAGCCGGCGCACCGGCGCGGGCGGCATCGAGTACTTCTGGCCGCACGAGGTGGACAACGTGTTCGACGCCGGCGGCAAGATCGTCGGCGCCAAGCTCAAGGGCGACGGCAGCGCGGTGGATTACGAGGGCGTGGGCACCATGTCCAAGTCCAAGAACAACGGCGTCGACCCGCAGGACCTGATCGACCGCTACGGTGCCGACACCGCGCGCCTGTTCGTGATGTTCGCCTCGCCGCCGGAGCAGACGCTGGAATGGAACGACGCCGGCGTCGAGGGCGCGCACCGCTTCCTGCGACGCGTCTGGGGCTTCGGCGTGCGCCACGCGGCGCTGCTGCAGCGCGCCACGGCCAGCAACCTCAGCCAGGCGGCGCTGCGCGCCGAGGCGAAGGCCCTGCGCCGCGAGGTGCACCTGGTGCTGCGCCAGATGAGCTACGACTACGAGCGCATGCAGTACAACACCGTGGTGTCGGGCTGCATGAAGCTGCTGAACGCCCTCGAGGGCTTTGCGCCGGACGGCAGCGACGGCGACGGCGCGGTGCTGTGCGAGGGCGTCTCGGTGCTGCTGCGCGCCCTCTACCCGGCCTGCCCGCACATCGCCCACGGGCTGTGGGGCGCGCTGGGCTATGCCGGTGCGATCGGCAGCCTGCTGGATGCGCCCTGGCCCACGGTCGACGAGGCCGCGCTGGTGCAGGACGAAATCGAGCTCGTGCTGCAGGTCAACGGCAAGACGCGCGGCGCGCTGCGGGTGAGCGCGAGCGCCGACAAGGCCGCCATCGAGGCCGCGGCCGCGGCTGCCCCCGAGGTGGCCAGGTTCGCCGAGGGCAAGCCGGTGCGCAAGGTGGTGGTGGTGCCCGGGCGCCTGGTCAACGTGGTCGCCGCCTGAACCCGCGCACGAGCCCGTGAAGCGCCGCACCGCCGCGATCGCCGCCGCCGCCCTGCTGGCCGGTTGCGGCTTCCAGTTGCGGCGCGTGCAGGCGCTGCCCTTTCGCAGCATCGCGCTGGTGGGATTCGCGGCCGATTCGCCGCTGCGCGCCGAGATGGCGCAGGCGCTGCGCGAGTCCGGCGTGTCGGTGCTCGCCAACCCGGCGCAGGCCGAGGTGGTGTTCGAGGCCCTGCACGACCAGCGCCAGAAGACCGTGGCGGCGTCCACTGCCGCGGGCCAGGTGCGCGAAGTGCAGTTGCGCGTGCGCCTGCGCTTCCGCGTGGCCACGCCGGCGGCGCGCCTGCTGCTGCCGGCCTCGGACCTGCTGCTCACGCGCGACATGAGCTACAGCGAGACCGACGCGCTGGCCAAGCTGCAGGAGGAGGCCCTCCTGTACCGCGCGATGGACGACGACATCGTGGTCCAGGTGCTGCAACGCCTGGCCGCGCTCCAGCTCGACCGCACCGGATGAACGTCAAGCCCGAGCAGCTCGCCGCCCACCTCGCCCGCGGGGTGCAGCCGCTGTACACCGTGCACGGCGACGAACCGCTGCTGGCGCAGGAGGCCGGCGATGCGATCCGGGCCGCGGCGCGCGGCGCCGGCTACGGCGAGCGCAAGGTGTTCACGGTGGGCAACGCCGCCCATTTCGACTGGGGCGCCTTCCTCGGCGCGGCGCAGGCGATGAGCCTGTTCGCCGAGCGCCAGCTGATCGAGCTGCGCATCCCCAACGGCAAGCCCGGCAAGGAAGGCTCCGAGGCCTTGCAGCGCTACTGCGAGTCCCTGTCGCCCGACGTGGTCACGCTCATCCACCTGCCCAAGCTCGACTGGCAGCAGGCCAAGAGCGGCTGGTTCGGCGCGCTCGACCAGCACGGCGTGATGGTCAAGGTCGATGCCGTCGAGCGGCGCGAGCTGCCGGCCTGGATCGCGCGCCGCCTCGCGGCGCAGGGCCAGCGCGTGGCCGAGGGCGAGGAGGGCCAGCGCACACTGGCCTTCTTCGCCGACCGCGTGGAAGGCAACCTGCTGGCCGCACACCAGGAGCTGCAGAAGCTCGCGCTGCTGTACCCGCCGGCGCCGTCGGGCCGCCCCCAAGGCGACGACCTCGGGGGCCCACAGGTCGTGCTCGGCTTCGACCAGGTCGAGGCCGCGGTGCTCAACGTGGCGCGCTACGACGTGTTCAAGCTCGGCGAGGCGGTGCTCGCCGGCCAGGTGGGCCGCGCGCTGCGCATGCTCGAGGGCCTGGAGGCCGAAGGCGAGGCGCCGGTGCTGGTGCACTGGACGCTGGCCGAGGACCTGCGCGCCCTCAAGCGCATCAAGGACGCGACGGGCGAGGGCAAGCCGCTGCCGCTGGCATTGCGCGAGGCCCGGGTATGGGGCGTCAAGGAACGCCTGTTCGAGCGCGTGCTGCCGACGCTCGCCGATCACCAGCTGGCCCACCTGATCCAGGCGGCCAGCGTGTGCGACGGGGTGATCAAGGGCCTCAAGCACCCCGAATGGCCGCTGGACGCGTGGAGTGCGCTCAAGCGCCTGGTGCTGCTGGTGCTGCAATCGGTGGCCGCGACCCCCGCGATGTCCGGCCGTGCCGCGCCCGCGCGCCTGCAGCTCGCGCTGCAGGCCTGATCAGTACCCGCGCGCGGCGTCCACCAGGTGCGCCAGCGGCGCACCGGCGGCCAGCGCCCGCAGGTTGGCCGCCACCACCGCCGAGGCGCTGCGCGGATCGGTCAGCGCGGCCACGTGCGGCAGCACGGTGACCTGCGGATGGCGCCAGAACGGGTGCCCGGACGGCAGCGGCTCGGTCGTGAACACGTCGAGCACCGCGCGTTGCAGGTGGCCGGCGTCGAGCGCGGCCAGCAGGTCGGTGTCGACCACGTGGGCCCCACGGGCCAGGTTCACGATGCTCGCGCCGCGCGGCAGCGCAGCGAAGAAGCGCGCGTCCAGCAGACCGCGCGTGGCCGGCGTCAGCGGCAGCAGGTTGACGACGATCTCGGCGTCGGCCAGCGGCGGCGGCGCGCCGTCGCGCGCGCGCCAGGTGGCGACGCGATAGCCCTGCGCCGCCAGGCGCCCGGCCACCGCCCCGCCCATCTGGCCCGCGCCCAGCACCAGCACCCGCACCTCGTCGGCGCGGCGCTGTGCGTGCTGTCGCCACTCGGCGCGCGCCTGCTGGGCCGCGTAGTCGAAGCTGCGGCGGTGCAGGCCGAGCACGGCCCACAGCGCGGTTTCGGCCATCGCGGCGTTCATCGCCGGATCGACCATGCGCGCGATCGGCACGCCCGGGGGCAGGGTCGGGTCCGCCAGCAGCCTGTCGACACCGGCCCACAGTGATTGGATGAGGCGCAGGCGCGGCAGCGTCGCCAGCAGGCCGGGCTCGGGGTTGGCCACCACGGCCGCCTCGATAGGGCCGGGGTCGAGCGGCGCGTCGTCGCGCACCCAGGCGCAATCGGGCGCCGCGGCGGTGAGGGCCTGCCACCACGCCTCGCGTTCGGCCGCATCGAAGCGGCCGGTGAAGAGCACGCGCAACGGCGCCGTCGTCACGAGGCCTCCCGGGCCCGCGCCGCCAGGCGCTGCAGCGCGAGGCCCACCGTCTGCGACCGCACGGCCGCGCGGTCGCCGTCGAGCTGCAGGCACTCGGCCCGCGTGTGCGCGCCACGCACGGCCACGGCCAGCCACACGGTGCCCACCGGCTTGCCCGGCACCGCGCCACCCGGCCCGGCAATGCCGGTCACCGCCACCGCGAGATCGGCCCCCGAGCGCGCGAGCGCGCCCTCGGCCATCGCACGTGCCACCGGCTCGCTGACGGCACCGTGCGCGGCGATCAGCCCGGCGTCGACGCCGAGCTGATCGGTCTTGGCACCATTGCTGTAGGTGACGAAGCCGCGCTCGAACCAGTCCGACGAGCCGGCCAGCGCCGTGCACGCGGCGGCGATCAGGCCACCGGTGCAGCTCTCGGCGGTGGCCAGGCGCCAGCCGCGCGCGCGCAGTGCGTCGGCCAGCGGCGCGACCCAGCGCGCGGCCAGTCCGGCATCGAGCAGGGAGGACGAGTCGTTCATGGGAAGGCGAAGCGCCACAGCGCGATCACCAGCAGCGTGCCGAGCGCCGCGGCCAGGTCGTCGGCCAGGATGCCCACGCCTTGCCACAGGCCGTGCGCAGTCTTGAAGCGGCGGTCCACCCAGCGCACCGGCCCCGGCTTGACGACATCGAAGAAGCGGAACAGTGCGAAGGCCAGCGCCTGCGCCAGCCAGCCCGCCGGCGTCACCAGCCACAGCACGATCCAGAACGCCACCACCTCGTCCCACACGATGACGCCGGGGTCGACCAGCGCCAGGTGCTCGGCAGTGCGTGCACAGGCCCACACGCCCAACGCCAGCGACGCCGCGATCACCAGGCCCCAGCCGGCTGCGCCCAGCCAGGGGTCGAACACGAGGAAGGACACCCAGGCCCACAGGGTGCCGACCGTGCCCGGCGCCCACGGGGCCAGCCCGCTGCCGAACCCCAGCGCGAACCAGTGCGCCGGATGGCGCAGCAGGAAGCGCGCGCCGGGCCGGCGCGCCCCCGGCACCGGCGCGTCGTCGCGCAGGATGTGCGCGTCGCTGATGCGTTCGTCGGCCATTCAGTGCCTGAAGTGATCGAAGCCGGCGAAGGCGGCCGGCAGCTCGCGCCCTGCACCGTCGACCAGCCGCAGGCCCGGCTCGGACTCGATGCGCCCGATCGGCGTCACCGCGACACCGGCCGACGCGGCGGCCGCCGCGACCGCGGGTCCGGCGTGCGCCGGCGCCGTGAAGAGCAGCTCGTAGTCGTCCCCGCCGGCCAGCGTGCACTCGCGCCGCCACACGGCGCCCTGCGCCGCCAGCACGGGGCTGGCCGGCACCGCATCGGCCTGCACCGCGGCACCGACGCCCGAGCGCGCGAGGATGTGGCCGAGGTCGCCCAGCAGGCCGTCGGACACGTCGATCGCCGCACTGGCCACGCCGCGCAACGCGAGGCCCAGCGCCACGCGCGGGCTCGGGCACTCCATGCGCGCGCGCACCGCGTCGAAGGCGGCGGCGTCGAGCGTCACGCGGCCGCGGAAGGCCTCCAGCGCCAACCGTGCGTCGCCCAGGCCGCCGCCCGCCGGATGGCTGACCCACAAGGTATCGCCGGCCCGCGCACCCGAGCGCAGCAATGCCTGCCCGGCAGGCACCTCGCCGATCACCGTGATGCACAGGCTGAGCGGCCCGGCCGTGGTGTCACCACCCACGAGCTCGACGCCGTGCGCGTCGGCCAGCGCGAACAGGCCGCGCGCAAAGCCGTCGAGGAACACCGGGTCCACGCGCGGCAGCGCCAATGCGAGCGTGAACGCGCGCGGCGTCGCGCCGCAGGCCGCCAGGTCCGACAGGTTGACCGCCAGCGCCTTGTGTCCCAGGCGCTCGGGCGGCACCGTGGGCAGGAAGTGGCGGCCCTCGACCAGCATGTCGGTGGACACCGCGAACTGCATGCCGGGCGAAGGCTGCAGCAGCGCGCAGTCGTCGCCCACGCCCAGCGGCACGCGCACCGCGTCGCGCGGCGGCCGCGTGAACCAGCGTGCGATGAGGTCGAATTCGCCGAGAGGCATCGCCGGACTACTTGGCGCCGATGTTGATCAAGGGCGCAGTCTGCATGTTGGCCGGAATCACCACCGTGGCCGCACCGCCCTTCTCGGCGAACTTCATCAGCGCAAGGTTGGACTCGTGTTGCAGATACTCGCGCGTCAGGCTCTGGTTGATGATCTGGTTGGCCTTGGCGACGCCCTCGGCGCGCTTGATCTCCACCTGCGCTTCCGCCTCGGCGATCTGGATGCGCTGGCGCGTGGTCTCCAGCTGCTTCTGCGCCGCCACCGATTCCTGGATGGCCTTCTCGATCGCAGGGTCGGTGGTCAACGCGCGCACCACCACCCGCGTGACGGTGAATACACCCTTGTCATTGGCGTCGAGCTCGGCCTGGATGCCGCGCCGCACTGCAGCGGCCATCTCATCGCGCTTGGTGTGCATCACCAGGCTGTCGATCTTGGACGACTCCTCGTAGACCACGTTGCGCGCCACGCCTTGCACCAGTTGGTACGCCGGCCAGTATTCGCGCGCGCCTTCGGCGCGTGCGTGCCGCGCCGCGTACTTGACGTACAGGTCGGCGATCGCGCCGGGCACCACCTTGTAGTAGACCGTCAGGTCGAGGTCGCGCAGGGACAGATTGTCGCGCGCCTTGGGTGTGAGGTCGTTCAACTCGACCGCGATCTCCTTGGCCGAGAACACCTGGACCGTGCTCACCCCGGGCAGGCCGAGATAGATGCCGGGCTCGACCTCCTCGGCGTTGACCTTGCCCAGCGTGGTGCGCACGCCCACGTTGCCGGATTCGACGGTGCCGCAGCTCGTGACTCCGAGCAGGGCGAGGAGCGCCAGCAAGACGCCGGCGACGACGCGACCCCAAGACATGTTCATGACCCCCCACGATGTGGCCGCCAGTCTAGCGGCCGGGACCGCGTACGCCGGGGCCACCGCGGTAAGCCTGGGCCTGCGGCCTTCCGCTCAGCCCTTGTCGTCCCAGTGGAAACGGTGCATCACACGGTGGACCACCGGTGCCAGCAGCAGCGCGGTGGCGGCGATGAACACCAGGCCGGCGTACAGCGCGAAGCCGCCGGCGAACAGCTTGCCGGCGGGCGTCTTGGGCAGGTCGACCGGGCCCATGCCGCCGAGCAGCATGGCCGCGTTGAGAAAGGCGTCGATCGCCGACAGGCCCTCGAAGGCCATGTAGCCGGTCATGCCCACGACCAGGGACACCGCCAACAGCAATGCCACCACCGCTGCGTGCAACGCGATGCGGCGCGCGAACTGTGCGCGCGACACCGGGGGCTGGTGCCTGCGCTCGTAGATCACGGCGGGATCAGTCCAGCCGCGCGCGGTGCGCTGCGATCTGCTCGCGCACGCGCAGCGGCGCCGTACCGCCGAGCACCTGGCGCGCGTTCAGCGAGGCCTGCAGCGTGAGCGCCTTCTCGTACACGTCCTCGTCGATCGCGGCGTGGAACTGGCGCAGCGTGTCCAGCGGCAGGTCGGCCAGGTCCATGCCACGCGCGAGGCCGAACTTCACCGCAGCGGCCACCACCTCGTGCGCGTCGCGGAAGGGCACGCCCTTCTTGACCAGGTAGTCGGCCAGGTCGGTGGCCGTGGCGTAGCCGCGCTGCGCGGCACGCTGCATCGCCTCGGGCTTGACGACGATGCCGGCCACCATCTCGGCCATGATGCGCAGCGTCGCGGCCAGCGTGTCCACCGTGTCGAACAGCGGCTCCTTGTCTTCCTGGTTGTCCTTGTTGTAGGTCAGCGGCTGGCCCTTCATCAGCGTCAGGAGCGCGGTGAGGTGGCCGTAGACGCGGCCCGTCTTGCCGCGCGCCAGCTCGGCCACGTCGGGGTTGCGCTTCTGCGGCATGATCGAACTGCCGGTGCAGTACCGGTCCGCGAGGTCGATGAAGCCGAAGTTCTGGCTCATCCACAGCACGATCTCTTCCGCCAGGCGCGAGACGTGCATCATCGTGATCGCGGCCCAGGCACAGAACTCGATCGCGAAGTCGCGGTCGCTCACCGCGTCGAGGCTGTTCATGCACACGCCGTCGAAGCCGAGTGCCCTGGCCACGCGCTCGCGGTCGAGCGGGTAGCTGGTGCCGGCCAGCGCGGCGGCGCCCAAAGGCAGGCGGTTGACGCGCTTTCGCACGTCGGCCAGGCGCTCGGCGTCGCGCGCGAACATCTCCACGTAGGCCAGCAGGTGGTGCGCGAAGCTCACCGGCTGCGCCACCTGCAGGTGCGTGAAGCCCGGCAGGATGGTCCCGGCGTGCGGCTCGGCCACGTCCAGCAGCGCGCGCTGCATCTGCACGAGCAGCGGCGCCATCGCATCGATCTCGCCGCGCAGCCACAGGCGCACGTCGGTGGCCACCTGGTCGTTGCGCGAGCGCCCGGTGTGCAGGCGCTTGCCGGCGTCGCCGACGAGTGCCGTCAGGCGCGCTTCGATGTTCAGGTGCACGTCCTCCAGCTCGAGCTTCCACTCGAAGCGCCCGGCCTCGATGTCGGCGCGGATCTGCGCCATGCCGCGCTGGATCGAGGCCAAGTCCTCGGCCGAGATCACGCCCTGCGCGGCCAGCATCTCGGCGTGCGCCAGGCTGCCCGCGATGTCGGCCTGCGCCAGGCGCTTGTCGAAGGGCACGCTGGCCGTGTAGCGCTGCACCAGCTCGCTCATCGGCTCGGAGAACAGGGCCGACCAGGCCTGGGCTTTGTTGGCGAGGGGATCGTGCGACATGGCGGCGTCGTGGGGGAGAATGATTGCGCGACCACGCGAAGCCGCCCTCGAATTCTATCGACGCATGCCTGCACGGCGCCTCGATCCACACGCCGCCGCGCCCAGCGCGGGGGCAAGCTTCGACCTCTGCCAGGGTGCGCTGGCGTTGCGCGCGCTGGCGGCCGTCAATGGTGCGGTGCTGCTGGGCGCGCTGGTGGCCGCGCGCGCGCCCGAACAGGCCCTCGAAACCCTCGGCACCGCGCTGGCCGTGTCGCTGCCCGCCACGCTGGCATGGCTGGCGTTGGCCTGCCTGGGGCGGGGCACGCTGGTGCGGCTCGCCCCGGCAGTTCGCGCGGGCGCGCTCGGCGCGCTGGGCGCCGGGCTTGCATTGCTGGCGGCGCTGCCGCTGGCCTGGCTCGGCCTCGTCGACGCCACGCCCTTGCGCCTGGGGGCGCTGGCCGGTGCCGGCGCCGGCCTGGCCATGCCGCTCGCGCTGTGGCTGCACGTGCGCGAACGCCTGCGCGCGCCGGCCGACGCGGGGGCCCGCCTGGCCGAACTGCAGTCGCGCATCCGGCCGCACTTCCTCTTCAACACGCTGAACACGGCGATCGCGCTCGTGCGCAGCGACCCCACGCGCGCCGAAGGCGTGCTGGAGGGCCTGGCCGAACTGTTCCGCGTCGCACTCGCCGCGCCCGGCGGCGGCGCCACCACCCTGGGCGACGAGATCTCGCTGGCACGGCGCTACCTGGAGATCGAGCAGCTGCGCTTCGGCGAGCGGCTTCAGGTGCAGTGGCAGCTCGATCCGGCGGCCGACGCGGCACCGTTGCCGCCGCTCGTGCTGCAACCGCTGCTCGAGAACGCGGTGCGCCACGGCATCGAGCCGCTGGAGGCCGGCGGGGTGGTGCGCGTGCGCACCCGGGTGCGCGCCGGCCAGGCGGAGGTGGGCATCGACAACCCCTTGCCCGCGACCGCCGCCCCGGCAGGCCACGGGCTGGCGCTGGCCAATGTGCGCGAGCGCCTGCGCCTGATGCACGACCTCGACGCGCGCTTCGAGGCCGGCCCGGTCGACGGGCGCTGGCGCGTGCGCCTGGCAGTGCCGCTGCACGCGCGCGCGGCTGCGGTCGCGGCATGAGCGCGCCGGGCCGTATCCAGGCGCTCGCCCCGGAGCGCGCAACGCGGAGGACAGGCCGGTGAGCACGGCGCCGCTGCGCGTGCTGATCGTCGACGACGAGCCGCTGGCGCGCGCGCGCCTGGCAAGCCTGGTGGGCGAATGCGCCGCGCCGCGCTGCGTGGTCGCGGGGCAGGCGGGCAGCGTGCGCGAGGCCCTGCAGTGGCTGGCGGCCCAATCCACCGACGTCGTGCTGCTCGACGTGCAGATGCCCGGCGCCCCCGGCACGGCGCTGGCCGCCGAGCTGCAGCGCCTGGCGCTGCCACCGGCGCTGGTGTTCGTCACCGCGCACGCCGAACATGCGCTGGCGGCGTTCGACCTCGACGCCGCCGACTACGTGACCAAGCCGGTGCCGCGCGACCGCCTGCATGCCGCACTGGCCCGCGCGGCGCGCCGCCTGCAGCCGGCCCCTGGGCAGGACGAGGTGCCGATGCTGGTGGTCAGCGAGCGCGGCCGCGTGGTGCGCGTGCCGCTGGCGGACGTGCTGTACCTGCGCGCCGAGCTGAAGTACGTCACGCTGCGCACCGCGGCGCGGCACTACGTGCTCGACGACTCGCTGACCGACCTCGAGCAGCGCCTGGGCGAGCGTTTCCTGCGCGTCCATCGCAATGCCCTGGTGGCGCGCAGCGCGGTGCGCGCGCTGGAGCGCCGCCGCGTGGCCGATGCCGACGACGACGGCGAGGGGGCCGAGGCGGGCTGGGCGGTGCAGGTCGTGCCCACCGACGAGTGGCTGTCGGTGTCGCGCCGTCAGCTCGGCGCGGTGCGCGAGGCGCTGGAGCGCGGCTGACGGCCCGGGTTCAGGCGCCGCGCCTGAGGCGATCGATCTCGCGCTGCTGGGATTCGGTGAGCTGCGCGTACATGCGCAGCTGGTCGCTCAGCGCGCGCAGCCGGTTGGCAATGATGCCGGCCACCTCGGCCAGCAGCTTGGCCGCCACGCGGGGCTGCTGGTCGATGACCAGCTCCAGCCCCTTGCGCGACAGGCCGGCCACCTGCACCGGCGACAGCGCGGTGACATTGCTCGAGCGCGGCTCGCCGTCGATCAGCGACATCTCCCCCAGCAGCGAGCCCCGGCCCAGCACCGAGATCGCCACGCCCTCGCTGCGGCCCGGCTCCTCCAGCTCGACCGAGACCTCGCCCTCGAGCAGCAGCAGCATGTAGCCGGTGGCCGTGCGGTCGTGCTCGCGCATCAGGCGGGCGCCCTTCGGGTAGTCGATCAGCTGCATCGCGCTGGCCACGCAGCGCGCTTCGGCCTCGGTCAGCCCGATCAGCGCCGGCGGCTTGCGCAGCAGGTCCGTCGCCAGTTCCATCTGCTCGGGGAAGCGTGCCAGGGCGCGCGGGTGCAGCGCGTCGGCGGGGGCGGGGTCGGCGTCGGGTGGGAGACTCATGGCGCAGGGCAGCGTGCGACGGTGGCACGAAGTGTGACGCGCCGCGGCGCGCGCCGGCATCCCCCAATCGGAGTGCCCCGGCGCTCAGCCGGTGTTGCGCAGGCCCGCCGCGATGCCGTTGATCGAGATGTGGATACCGCGCTTGACGCGGTCGGCCCCCGGGTCGTGCGGCTGCGGATGGCGGTAGCGCCGCATCAGCTCGACCTGCAGGTGGTTGAGCGGGTCGAGGTAGGGAAAGCGGTGCTCGATCGAGCGCGCCAGCGCCGGGTTGGAGGCCAGGCGCGAACGCTCGCCGGTGACGAGCGTCAGCATGGCGTCGGCCTTGGCCCATTCGGCCTGGATGGCCGCGAAGATGCGGCGCGCAAGCTTCTTGTCCTCCACCAGCTCGACGTAGCGCGCCGCGATGCGCAGGTCGCTCTTGGCCAGCACCATGTCGAGGTTGGACAGCAGGGTGCGGAAGAAGGGCCACTGTCGGTGCATCTTCTGCAGCAGCGCCAGCCGCTCGCGCCGCGCGCCGGCGGCCTGCCCGAGCCAGGCGTCGAGGCCGGAGCCGAAGCCGGCCCAGCCCGGCAACGCCACGCGGCACTGCCCCCACGAGAACCCCCAGGGGATGGCGCGCAGGTCCTCGATGCGGCGCCCGGCCTTGCGCGAAGCCGGACGCGAGCCGATGTTGAGTTCGGCGATCTCGCGGATCGGCGTGGCCTCGAAGAAGTAGTCGGTGAAGCCCGGCGTCTCGTAGACGAGCGCGCGGTAGGCCGCGAAGCTGGCGGCGCTGATCTCCTCGGCCGCCTGCAGGAACGCCTTGGGCGCGCTCTTGGTCGGGTGCAGCAGCGTGGCCTCCAGCGTGGCCGCCACCAGCGTCTCGAGGTTGCGGCGGCCGATCTCGGGGTGCGCGTACTTGGAGGCGATGACCTCGCCCTGCTCGGTGAGCCGGATCTGTCCGTTCACGGTGCCCGGCGGCTGCGCCAGGATGGCCTGGTAGCTCGGCCCGCCGCCGCGCCCGACCGTGCCGCCGCGGCCGTGGAACAGGCGCAGCTTCAGGCCGTGCGCCTGCCGCAGCGGCTCGAACAGCGCCACCAGCGCGGTCTCGGCGCGGTAGAGCTCCCAGTTGCTGGTGAAGAAGCCGCCGTCCTTGTTGCTGTCGCTGTAGCCGAGCATGATGTCCTGCTCGGGAAACTCGCCCACGCGGCTGCGCAGCACCATCGGCAGCACGCCCGGCAGGCCGTAGTAGGCCCGCATGATCGGCTCGGCCTGGCGCAGGTCCCCGATGGTCTCGAACAGCGGCACGACGATCAGGTCGGACACCGCCCCTTCCTTGCCGTCCTGGTCGAGCGTGCCGCGCACGAGGCCGCATTCCTTCTGCAGCAGCAGCACCTCGAGCAGGTCGCTCACGTCCTCGGTGTGCGAGATGATGCAGTGGCGGATCGCGTGGCGGCCGAAGCGCGCCAGCGCAGCGCGCGCGGCCTCGAACACCGCCAGCTCGCCGCGCGCGAACTCGCTGTAGTCGTGTCCCATCACGCGCAGCGGCCGCGCGTCCTCGAGCAGGCGCAGCAGCAGCGCGCGCCGGTCGGCCTCGTGCAGTGCGGCGTAGTCGGGCTCGATGCGGGCCACGCGCAGCAGCTCGGCGACCACCGCCTCGTGCTGATCGGAGCTCTGCCGCAGATCCACCGTCGCGAGGTGGAAGCCGAACACCTGCACCGCGCGCATCAGCGGCGCCAGGCGCGGCGCGATCAGCGAGCTGGCATGGTGGAAGCGCAGCGATGCCTCCACGGTGCGCAGGTCCGCCAGGAACTCCTCGGGCGCGGCATAGGGCTGCTGCGGCGCCACCGCATGACGCAGCGCCTCGGTGCCGGTGAGCTCGTGCAGCGTGGCGGCCAGGCGCGCGTAGACGCCGATCAGCGCGCGCCGGTAGGGCTCGTCCTCGCGGTGCGGGTTGCGGTCGGGACTGCGCTCGGCCAGGGCCTGCATGGCCGGCGTCACCGGCGCGAGCATCTGCGAGATCGACAGTTCGCTGCCCAGGTGGTGCACCTCGGTCAGGTAGTGGCGCAGCGCCACCTCGGCCTGGCGCTTGAGCGCGAGTTCCAGCGTGTGCGCGCCGACATTGGGGTTGCCGTCGCGGTCGCCGCCGATCCAGTGCCCCATGCGCAGGAACGAGGCCACCTCGTGGCCGTGCAGCACGCGCTCGACGTCGCGGTACAGGCGCGGGATCTCGCGCAGGAAGGTCGCCGGGTAGTAGGACAGCGCGTTCTCGATCTCGTCGGCCACCGTCAGCTTGACCGGGCGCAGCATGCGCGTCTGCCACAGCTGCGTGACGCGCGCGCGCAGCAGCGCCTCGTTGTCGGCGCGCTCGCGCTCGGTGGCCAGGCGGTCGCGCTCGCCCACCAGCTCGGCGACGGCGCGCTCGGCGTCGAGGATGCTCTTGCGCTGCACCTCCGTCGGGTGCGCGGTGAGCACCGGGCTGATGTGCGCCTGCGCCAGCGTCGCGGCGATCTCGCCGGCGCGCAGACCGGCGTCGAACAGGCGCTCGAACGTCAACGCCAGCGAACCCTCCTGCAGATGGCCCTCGCGCTCGTGCACTTCGCGCCGCCGCACGTGGTGGCGGTCCTCGGCGATGTTGGCCAGGTGCGAGAAGTAGCTGAAGGCGCGGATCACGCTCACGGTCTGGTCGCCCGAGAGGTTCTTCAGCAGCCGGTCGAGCACGCGCCCGGCCGAGGCGTCGCGCTTCAGGCGGTAGGCCACCGAGAGCTGGCGCACGCGCTCGATCAGCTCGAAGGCCTCGTGCCCCTCCTGCTCGCGGATCACGTCGCCGAGGATGCGCCCGAGCAGCCGGATGTCCTCCATCAGCGGCCGGTTCTTCTGCGCGGCATCGTCGGCGGCGGGGGCAGGCTTGCGCGGCATGGCGGCTCCGGTCGGTCGTCAGATGTAATCTGGTTACACACTTCGATGTTACCAAGTGACGGTCGGCGCGGCCAGGGGCGGCCTCGATAATCGGCGCATGAGCGCTTCCCTCTCCGGCCGCCGCCTCGTCATCGCCACCCGCGAAAGCCGCCTCGCCCTGTGGCAGGCCCGGCATGTGCAAGGCCTGCTGCGCGAGCGCTTCGGCGCCGAGGTCGAGCTGCTGGGCATGACCACGCGCGGCGACCAGATCCTCGACCGCACGCTGTCCAAGGTGGGCGGCAAGGGCTTGTTCGTCAAGGAGCTCGAAGTCGCGCTCGAGGAAGGCCATGCCGACCTCGCGGTGCACTCGCTCAAGGACGTGCCGATGGACCTGCCCGCGGGCTTCGCGCTGGCCGCGGTGCTCGAGCGCGAGGACCCGCGCGACGCCTTCGTCTCCAACCGCTACGCCTCGCTCGACGAGCTGCCGCCGGGCGCCAAGGTCGGCACCTCGAGCCTGCGCCGCGTGGTGCAGCTCGCGACCCAGCGCCCCGACTTGTCGATCGAGCCGCTGCGCGGCAACCTCGACACGCGCCTGCGCAAGCTCGACGAGGGGGGCTACGACGCCATCGTGCTGGCCGCGGCCGGGCTGGTGCGGCTCGAACTGGGCTCGCGCATCCGCAGCCGCTTCGAGGCCGCGCAGATGCTGCCTGCGGCCGGCCAGGGCGCGCTGGGCATCGAGGTGCGGGCCGACGACGCGCCGCTGCGCGAGGCGCTGGCCACGCTGATCGACCGTCGCGCCTGGCTCGCGGTGCATGCCGAGCGCGCCGTCTCGCGCGGGCTTGGCGGCAGCTGCTCGATGCCGCTGGCCGCCCACGCCACCTGGCAGGGCGACACGCTGCGCCTGGAGGCCGCGCTGGGCGACGCCCGCACGCCCACGCGCGCCCTGCTGCGCGCACGCGTCGAGGCCGCGGCGTCCGACACCGCCGCGGCCGACGCGCTGGGAGCCCAGGCCGTCGCCGCACTGCAGGCCCAGGGCGCCGCCGGCTACCTCGCCTGACGTGACGCGCCCCCCAAGCTCACGTCGTCCACGGCTCCCCGACGGGGCGCCACCGCAATGGCCCCGACCGCACTCGTGACGCGGCCCGCCGCCCAGGCCGGGCCCTGGGTCGAGCGTTTGCGCGCGGCAGGTTTCACGGCCCAGGCGCTGCCCCTGCTGGCGATCGAGCCGGTGGCCGAGCCCTCAGTGCTGCGCGCGGCCTGGCAGTCGCTCGACGGCTGCGCGCTCGCGATGTTCGTGAGTCCGAACGCGGTGCAAGGCTTCTTCGCCGCGCGCCCGCCGCTCGCGCCCTGGCCGCCCGCGCTGCGCGCGGCGGCCGTCGGGCCGGGCACCGTGCAGGCGCTGGTGGCCGCGGGCGTGCCCGCCGCACGCTGCATCGCCCCGTCCGAACCGCCATTCGACTCGGGCCAGCTGTGGGCCCTGCTGCACGACGAGCCGTGGAGCGGCCGCCAAGTCCTGATCGTGCGCGGCGACGGGGGGCGCGACGAGTTCGCGCAGGCCCTGCGCGGAGCCGGCGCCGCGGTGCGCTTCGTGCAGGCGTACGCGCGGGCGCGGCCGCACTGGAGCGCCGGCGAGTCGGCCCTGGCCGCGCGAGCGCTGCAGGCGCCCGGCGCCTTCGCGTGGCTGCTGTCCAGTGCCGAGGCCGTCGGTCACCTGCCGGCGCTGCTGCCCGGCGCCGACTGGTCCCGCGCGTGCGCGATCGCGTCGCATCCGCGCATCGCCGAGGCGGCCCGGCGACTGGGCTTCGGGCGCGTGATCGACGCTGCGCCGACGATGCAGGCCATCGTCGACGCACTGCGCGCGCTGGACGGCGCGGCTTGACGGGCCCGCCTCCTAGAATCACCGCCACCTTGGACACCCCCGACACGTCCGCCGCCCCGGCAACGCCGGCGCCCGCGCCCTCGCGCATGCCCTGGTGGCTGGCCGGCACCGCCCTGGCGCTGACGCTGATCGCGCTGGCGACGGCCTGGAACACGCAGCAACGCGTCAAGACGCTCGAACAGGAGCTCGTCAAGCGCCAGTCGCAGAGCCAGGGCGAGGCCGCCGAGGCGCGCGTGGCCGCGCGCGCGGCGCAGGACCTGGCGCGCGAAGCCGCCGCCAAGACCGCCCTGCTGGAAGCGCGCGTGGCCGAGGCGGCGATGCAGCGCTCGCAGATCGAGGAGCTGCTGCAGTCGGTGGCGCGCTCGCGCGACGAGAACGTGCTGGCCGACCTCGACGCCGCGGTGCGCGTGGCCTTGCAGCAAAGCGCGATCACCGGCAGTGCCGAGCCGCTGGTGGCCACCCTCAAGCAGGCCGACGAACGCCTGGCGCGCTACAACCAGCCGCGCCTGGAGCGCGTGCGCCGCGCCGTGCAGCGCGACCTCGAGCGTACGCGCGCGCTGGGCAGCGTCGACGTCTCCACGCTCGCGGGGCGACTGGACGAGGCCGTGCGCATGGTCGACGAGCTGCCGCTGCTGGCGGCCGCGCGCGGGCGCCCGGGCCCTGCCGCCGCCGGCACGGGCGCCACGCCCGTGGCGTCACCCGCCTCCGCGGCCTCCGGCGTGGCGGCCTGGGGTGCATTCGCCACGCAGGGGTGGCAGGCTTTGCGCGAGCATGTAGCGCAGGAGCTGCGCGCGCTGGTGCGCGTGACGCGCATCGACGCGCCCGAGGCCGCCCTGATCGCTCCCGAGCAGCAGTTCTTCGTGCGCGAGAACCTCAAGCTTCGGCTGCTCAACGCGCGCCTGGCCCTGCTGTCGAGGCAGTTCGATGTCGCGCAGTCCGACCTGCGCGAGGCCGATGCGGCCCTCGAGCGCTACTTCGATCGCAGCTCGCGCCGGGTCGGCGCCGCGGGGGAGTTGCTGCGCCAGGTGGCGGGGCAGGCGCGCCAGGTGGTGCTGCCACGCCCCGACGACACGCTGGCCGCGCTCGCCACCGCGGCGGCCGGCCGCTGAGCCCACGCGACCATGCGCAGCATCGTCTGGCTCGTGCTGCTGGCGGTGGTGGCCGTGGTCGCGGCGGCCACCCTCGGGCGCAACGACGGTCTCGTCAGTCTGTACTGGGCCGGCTGGCGCTTCGACGTCTCGCTCAACCTGTTCGTCGTCGCCTTCCTGCTCGTGGGATTGGCCCTGGTGCTCACGATCCGCGGCCTGCAGTCGCTGCTGAGCCTGCCGGCGCGCGCGCACGAGTGGCGCGTGCAGCGGCGCGAGCGCGCCGCCCAGGCGGCGCTGCGCGAGGCCCTGGCCGAGTACTTCGGCGCCCGCTACAGCCGCGCGCACAAGGCAGCGCAGCGCGCGGTGGCGATTCACGCGGCCACGCCGGAGCTGCAGGGTCAGCGCGACACGACGGCGCTGGCGCAACTGCTGTCCGGCGCCAGTCTGCACCGACTGCAGGACCGCCCGCAGCGCGACCAGCAGCTCGCGCAGCTGCAACGCGAGGGCGCAACGCGCTCGGTCGACGACGGCATGCGCCTGCTGGCGGCCGAGTGGGCGCTGGACGACCGCGATGCCGAACGCGCGCTGACGCTGCTGGGCGAGCTGCCGCCCGGCACCGCGCGCCGCACCCATGCGCTGCGCCTGAAGCTGCAGGCGCAGCGCATGGCCGGCGACGCCGTCTCGGCGCTGCACACCGCGCGCCTGCTGGCCAAGCACCAGGCCTTTTCGCCGGTCGCCGCGACCAGCCTGCTGCGCTCGCTGGCCGCCGACGCGCTGGACACCGCACGCGACGGCGAGCAGCTCGAACGCGTCTGGCAGCAGATGGACACGCACGATCGCGAGGACCCGTTCGTCGTGGCGCGGGCGGCCACCCGCGCCGGCGCATTCGGCGCCTCGTCGCGGGCGCGCCAGTGGCTGCTGCCGCTGTGGGAGCGCCTGGGCGAGCTCACGCGCGAGGAACGCGACGCCGTCGCTCTGGCCTTGCTGCCCAACCTGGCGGGCCTGCCGCCCGAGTGGCTGGCGCGCCTGCAGGCTGCCGAGCAGGCGATGCCCCACGAGCCGGCCGTGCTGGCGGCCGTCGGCAGCGCCTATGCCGAGCGCCAGCTCTGGGGCAAGGCGCGCGCGCCGCTGGAACGCGCCGCCGCCTCGCTCGCGCTGGACGCCGCCGCGCGACGTGCCAGCTGGCGCCGCCTGGCGGCGCTGGCGCGCGCCGAAGGCGACGAGGCCCGCGCCGCACGCTGCGAGCGCGAGGCCGCCGGCATCGACTGAACCCGGACGCGCTCTACAGCGCGTCGCGCGCCAGCGCCAGGCCCCCGAGGTAGGCCTCGCACCGGGCGAGTTGCTCGAGGCTGACGTACTCGTCGGGCTGGTGCGCCTGGGCGATGTGCCCCGGCCCGCAGACGACGGTGGACATGCCCGCGCGCTGGAACAGGCCGGCCTCGGTGCCGAAGGCCACCAGCGTCGTCTCGCGCGTGCCGGCCAGCCGCTGTGCCAGTGCCAGCGCCGGCTCGTCCGTGCGCGCCAGGAAGTCCGGCACGGCGCAGATGGTCTCGAAGCGGAAGCCGGCCGCCGCGTCGACGGCCTGCATCGGGGCCGCCAGCGCCTGCGCACGCGAGCGCACCCCCGCGTGCAGCGCCTCGGCGTCGACACCGGGCAGGTTGCGGATCTCGTAATGGAAACGACAGTCCTCGGGCACCACGTTGTCGGCGATGCCGCCTTCGATGACGCCGACGCTGGCGGTGGTGTAGGGCACGTCGAAGCCGGCATGGCGCGGGCCGCGGTCGCGCCACGCATCGGCCTGGTCGGCGATGTACGCCACCAGGCGCGCCGCGCCTTCGATGGCGTTGACGGCCTGCGGCGTGAGCGACGAGTGCGCCGGCTTGCCCTTGACGCAGCAGCGCCAGCGGTACACGCCCTTGTGGGCGACGGCCGGCACCATGCCGGTGGGCTCGCCGATGAGGCACAGGCGCGGCGCGAGGCCGGCGTCGCGCAGGTCGGCGATCAGGTGCGCAACGCCGAAGCAGCCCGTCTCCTCGTCGAAGGTGAAGGCGTAGTGCACCGCGAACGGCAGGTCGGCCTCGAGGAAGGCGCGCGCCTGCGCCACCGCCAGGCCGATGTAGGACTTCATGTCGGCACTGCCGCGGCCGTAGAGCCGGCCGTCGCGCACCTCGGCGCCCAGGGGATCGACCGTCCAGGCCTGGCCGTCCCAGGGCACGGTGTCGGTGTGCCCGGACAGGATCACCCCGGCGGGCTTGCCTTGGCCGAGCGTGGCGAACAGGTTGGCCTTGCGGCGCGCATCGTCCCAGGTCAGGCGCAGCGGCACGCCCAGCGTGCGCAGGTGATCGGCGATGCACTCGACGAGCGGCAGGTTGGACTGGTCGCTGACGGTGTTCAGGCGCACCAGGCGCCGGGCCCACTCGAGGCCGTCGGTGGAGAGCTGCATGGGGCCACTGTAGCGCCCTGCTATACTTGCGCCCCTTCGCGGCTGTAGCTCAGTTGGATAGAGTACTTGGCTACGAACCAAGGGGTCGTGGGTTCGAATCCTGCCAGCCGCGCCAGAACAAGCGTTCTAGAACGACGGGTCAGTTCCTCGGAACTGACCCGTTTTTCTTTGCGGCAGCGTCAGAGCTGCACGACCGCGCGGCCGATGCCGGGGAACTCGGCTTGCACCCGCTCGCCCGCCGACGCCATCGGCAGGCCGCACCAGGTGCCGGTGGTGACCACCGTGCCGGCGGGCAGCACGCGGCCCTCGCGCGTGGCGTGGCGCAGCCACGCCGGCAGCACGAAGGCCGGGTCGGCCATCGCGTGGGTGCCGACATAGGTTTGCGGCGCGCGCTCGCCGAGCGTGAGCACGCAGGCCTGCGCCGACCAGTCGCGGCCCGGCTCGTAAGG
>DASTJE010000055.1:0-17354 GCA_035716845.1 Burkholderiaceae bacterium | reverse complement strand
CAACAGCGACGCGCGCAGCTTGGACGCCACCGCGTCGATCCACCAGAAGCCGGCGTTGTGGCGCGTGCCCTCGTATTCCGGCCCGGGGTTGCCCAGGCCCACCAGCAGTCGGATCGTCATGGGGCGCGATCTTAGGGGGTGCTCCTCAGAGGGGGGCTGCCCACGCTGCGTGACACGGTCCCTCCGAAGGAGGGTGGCATGACGCCGAGCTTCTTGCAGGCGGCAAGGTAGTCGTCCACCGCTTCGCGGAACGCCGCCTCCAGTTCGTCCACCGAGGCGCCGTGGAAACCCACGATGTCTCGCATGCCCGCGAGGTGGCACACGAAAAGGCGATCGTGGGCGTCTAACTCCACATGCGCGCTGTAGCCCTTGTAGCTCATGATCTTCATGGCCTGACCCCAATTGCAGCGAGGACGCGAGCGTCGAGCGCGCGATACGTGAGAGTCTTGCTGTCGCTGCGGCAATTGCCTTTCGTGTGATTACCAGTAGCACTGCCTTCTGTACTGACAAGCCTTATCGAATAGTTCCTCTTCCGTGTGCGTTTGTATTTGAAGACGGCCTTGCGCAGCGCCTTCTGGACCTCGCGCTCACCGGCCTGCGAGCCTTCCCAGCCCGGGAAGCGGAGAGACTTGCGCCTACGCCTCTGTACGGATTGACGGCACGTTGAGTGCGACTGCTGCATTGGAGCAGTGAAAGAAAAAGGCCCCGCATCGCGGGGCCTCGGACGCGGGTCGCACGAGGCGACTCACTTCTTGTTCTGCTTCTCGTCCTTCTTCTTCTTGGCGGGGGCAGCGGGGGCGGCAACCACCGGGGCGGCAGGCGCGGCCTCCTCGACCTCTTCCTTGGGCACCGTCACGGCCACGATGACCGGGTCGATCTTGCCGTGGCGCACCCACTTGATGCCCTCGGGCAGCTTCAGGTCGCTGGCCTTCAGGCTCTGGCCCTTGACCACGCCCGACAGGTCGATGTTGATGAATTCGGGCAGCTTGGCGGCCAGGCACTCGACCTCGATCTCGGTGGTCACGTGGCTGACCAGGCACTTGTCGGTCTTCACCGCCGGCGAGTTCTCCTCGCCCGAGAAGTGCAGCGGGATCTTCTTGTGGACGCGGGTGGTGTCGTCGACGCGCTGGAAGTCGATGTGCAGCACGTTCTGCTTCCAGGGGTGCATCTGGAAGTCGCGCAGCAGCACTTTCTGCACCTGGCCGCCGAGTTCCATCTCGAGCAGCGAGGAGTGGAAGGCTTCCTTCTTGAGCGCGAAGTACAGCGCGTTGTGATCGAGTTCGATCATGGTCGGCGCGCCGGCGCCGTAGACGATGCCGGGCACCTTGTCGGTCTTGCGCAGGCGGCGGCTCGCTCCGGTCCCCTGCAGGGTGCGTTCGTAGGCTACGAACTTCATGGTGGTCACTCCGTGGTGGTAGTGGTGGGGCCCGCGACCAGGCTCCCGTTGGATATGCAGGCCTTTCGGCCTGCGGCTAGAAATTGTTGTTCTGTTCCGCGAACAGCGACGTGACGGACTCGCCGTCGGTGATGCGGCGGATTGTCTCGGCGAACAGGAAGGCCACCGAGAGCTGGCGGATCTTGCTGCAGCCCTTGGCCGCCTCAGTCAGCGGGATCGTGTTGGTGATCACGACCTCGTCCAGCGCCGAGCCCGCGATCCGTTCGATGGCCGGCCCCGAGAACACGGCGTGCGTGCAGTAGGCGTACACGCTCTTGGCGCCGCGCTCCTTGAGCACCTCGGCCGCCTTCACCAGCGTGCCGGCGGTGTCGATCATGTCGTCCATGATCACGCAGTTGCGGCCGTCGATCTCGCCGATGACGTGCATCACCTCGGAGACGTTGGCCGACGGGCGGCGCTTGTCGATGATGGCCAGGTCGCAGCCGAGCTGCTTGGCCAGTGCGCGCGCACGCACCACGCCGCCGACGTCGGGCGAGACGACCACCAGGTCCTTGTAGTTCTTGCTCTTGAGGTCCGACAGCAGCACCGGCGAGGCGTAGATGTTGTCGACCGGGATGTCGAAGAAGCCCTGGATCTGGTCGGCGTGCAGGTCCATCGTCAGCATGCGCTCGATGCCCACCGTCTCCAGCAGGTTGGCCACCACCTTGGCGCTGATGGGCACGCGGGTGCTGCGCGGCCGGCGATCCTGCCGGGCATAGCCGAAGTAGGGGATCACGGCCGTGATGCGGCGCGCGCTGGCGCGCTTCAACGCATCGACCATGATCAGCAGCTCCATCAGGTTCTCGTTGGTCGGCGCGCAGGTGCTCTGCACGACGAACACGTCGCGCGCGCGCACGTTCTGCTGGATCTCGACCGTGACTTCGCCGTCGGAGAAGCGGCCCACGTGCGCACGGCCCAGCTCGACGCCGAGGCTGGTGGCGATCTCCTGGGCCAGGGTGCGGTTGGCGTTGCCGGTGAAGAGCACGGTGTTGAACAGCACGGTGCGGGCCTTGGGGTGTGCTTAGGGTGCGGAGTGGGTGTGAAGGAGGATGATTTGGCAGGGGAGGAAGGACTCGAACCCTCGCATGTCGGAATCAAAATCCGATGCCTTAACCAACTTGGCGACTCCCCTACACAGGACCCGGCTCGCGCCGCGCCCCCTAACACTCAGCCGGCCCAGCCCACCAGGGGGTGCTGCTCCAGGCTGCGGCACATCCGTCCCACCCAGCCCGGCGGAAGGGGGTCCTCCGCCGGCCATGTCGCCTCGGGCAGGGCGGCCATGCCACTTGTCAATCCGGTCCTTGCGAACACCGCACTGCCCGATCCGGTCATCCGGCTGTTGCCGAAGCGCCGTTCGAGCCACCGCGCGGCTTCGGCCACCGCGGGGCAACGGTCTTCGGCAGGGGGCTGGAGATCGTTGCGTCCCCAACCCTGGCCGGCTTCCCAGAACCCAGGTCGCGCTGCGTCCTCAAGAAAGCCGGCAAGTATAACAGGCTTGGTATCGCGGGCCAGGCCCGGGTGGGCGAAGATTTCCGCCGTCGCGAGGCCGGCGTCGGGCTTGACCACCGCGAAGCCCAGCGGCGGCACGTCGATCGGGGCGAGGCGCTCGCCGATGCCCTCGACGAAGGCGTTGCGCCCGCCGAGGAAGAAGGGCACGTCGGCGCCCAGCGTCGCCCCCAGCGCCAGCAGGCGATCCAGCGGCCAGCCCAGTCCCCACAGCCGGTTGAGCGCCAGCAGCGCGGTGGCCGCGTCGGAGCTGCCGCCCCCCAGGCCCGCAGCCCAGGGCACGCGCTTGTCCACGTGCAGATCGGCGCCCAAGGGAGAGCCGCTGGCGGCCTGCAGCGCGCGGGCCGCGCGCAAGGTGAGGTCGTCGTCGGGCAGGCGCGCGCCCAGGTCGTGGCGCTGGAGCCGGCCGTCGTCGCGCCGCTCGACGTGCAGCACATCGGCCCAGTCGATCAGCACGAAGACCGACTGCAGCAGGTGGTAGCCGTCCGCACGGCGGCCGACGACGTGGAGGAACAGGTTGAGCTTGGCGGGCGCGGGCAGGTCGTAGAAGGCGCGGATCGGCATGGCGGTGCTCTCAGGCGTTGCCGTCGAGGCGCACGCGCACCTGGACCGCTGGACCGGCCGCGCGGGCCGGCCGCGTGGCGGTGAGCCAGCCTTCGGCGTGGCGGCTCAGGTCCACCGTCCAGCCGAGTTGCTCGAAGCCACCTGCGCCGGCCGTCGCCGTGGCGCCGGTCCATGGCCGCCCGCGCAACCACTCGATCAATGCGGCCAGCGGAACGGCTTCGCCGAGCAGGGCTTCGGCCATGGCGTCCAGGCTGGCGAAGCGCTCCATGCGCTCGGGGGTGGTCAGTTCGGCGCCGTCAGGCTGCCAGCGTGCCTCGGCCAGCATCGCGCCCAGCGGGCCGGACAGGCGCAGGGTGCCGGCCCGCGCATCGCCCTGCAGGTCGAAATCGGCGCTGAAACTGCGTGCCGCGCCCGGGCCCTCGACGCGCAGCGCCAGTCGCCCGGCCAGGTCGGCTGGCGCGCGGGCCGGGCGGGTGGCACATCCCGCCAGCGCGAACAGGCCGCACAGCAGCAGCCGGCGGCGGCCGCGCGCACCCCTACGCGCCCGCGCGACCGAGGTCACAGCCGTACCTGCAGGCGCGCCAGCGTTTCGCGCAGCACCTCGTTGTCGGCGTCGCGCGTGCGAGCCTCGCGCCAGATGCGCATGGCCTCATCGCGCTGGCCCGTCACCCACAGGACTTCGCCCAGATGCGCGCCGATCTCGGTGTCCGGGCGTGACGCGTAGGCGCGTCGCAGGTGCTCGAGGGCCGCGGCATGGTTGCCCAGGCGGTACTCGATCCAGCCGACGCTGTCGGTGATGAAGGGGTCGCCGGGCGCCAGTTCGAGGGCCTTGAGCACCAGGCTGCGTGCCTCGGGCAGGCGCATGTTGCGCTCGGCCAGCGAGTAGCCCAGGGCGTTGTAGGCGTGCTGATGGTCGGGCTTGATCTCGATCACGCGACGCAGCAGGCGCTCCATCTCGTCCAGGCGCCCGAGCTTCTCGGCCATCATCGCCTGCTCGTAAAGCAGATCCGCGTCGCTCGGGAAGCGCTCGCTGGCGGTGGCGAGCACTGCGTAAGCGTCGCCCCAGCGCTTGACATCGCGCAGCACCTGGCTCTCGGCCATGAGCTTCAGGCGCGCATCCTCCGGCCTGCGCTCCGGCACCTGCTGCACCAAGGCCCGCGCCTCGCGCAGCTTGCCCTGGCGCGCCAGCAGCGAGGCACGCCGCGTCTGCACGTCGAGCGCGCGCTGCGGGTTCTCGATCTTGTCGAGCCATACGCCCGCGGCCGGCAGGTCTCCCCGCATCTCGGCGGCCTGGGCCAGCATCAGCCAGGCCTGCGTGCGGCCACCGTCGTCGGACGGGGTGTCCTGCGCGTCGTCGTCCTCGTCGTCGTCGCGGGTGTCCTGCGCCGTCGAGGGTGCGATGTCGCGCAGGGCGAGAAAGCGCTGCAGCGAGGCCTCGGCGTCGCGTGGTTCGCGCAGTTCGAGCTGAAGCGCACCCAGACTGAGCCAGGGGGGCGCCAGCTCGGGCCTGGCGTGCGTGATGGCCTGCAGCCGGCGCCGCGCGTCGACGTAGCGCTGGGCGGCCGTCAGCACGCGCACATGGGCCAACTGCACCGCGACCTCGGCGTCGGCGCGGGTCACGTAGGCGTCCACCAGCGCCTGCGCCGCGGGCTGCGTGGGCATCAGCTCCAGCGCCAAGAGGATCGGCCCGGTGGCGGCCGGATCGTCGGCGGCCGCACGCTGCGCCATCGCGAGCGCGCGCGGCGCGTCCCCGGCCTGCCACCACGCCCGACCCACCGCCACGCGCGCCGCGGTGCGGGTGGCGGGTGCCTCGGCATAGGGTTGCAGCGCCGCTTCGAGAATCACCGCAGCGTCCCGCTTGTCGGCGCCGCGCAGCATCAGGCGCGGCAGGGAGGCGATCACGCCGCCACGATCGGCCTGCGGCGTGCGCTGCAGCAGAGCCTGCAGGGGTTCGGACATCTCGCCATGGCGGTTCAGTGCGGCCAGGATCTGCAGCTCGAAACGCAGCGCGTCGGTGGATGCGGGCAGGGCGACGCGCCACGCGCGCGCGGCGGCCAGCGCCTGGTCGCCGGCACGCGCCTGCAAGGCCACCTCCACGGCGCGGCGGAACAGCGCCTCGTCGCGCGTGCGCTGGGCCACGTCGAGGAACAGCGCGTACGCCGCCCCGGCATTGCCGTTGCGCAGCTCGACCTCGCCGAGCAGCAGGTGATAGAAGAGCGGCGCGTCGAGCGTTGAATTCGAGGGTGCGGCTGGCGCCTGTGCCACGGCGACGCCGGCCGAAGCGATCAGCGCAAGGGGCCAGGCGCGCCAGCGGCGCGCGTGCGGGGACAGCGGCATGGTGTCGGACCATTCTAGGCATGCCCCGGGACAACGGGGTCGGACGGGTCTTGCGCGCGGCCTGCCTATGATCGCCTCATGCCGGAGTTGCCCGAGGTCGAAGTCACGCGCCAGAACATCGCCGAGCCGCTCGCCGGCGCCGAGGTGCGCTCGGTGCGGCTCGGGGCGCCGCTGCGCTGGCCGTTGGGTTGCGCACCGCAGGCGCTGGTCGGCGCGCGCGTGGGGCTCGCCGCGCGTCGCGGCAAGTACCTGTGGCTGCCGCTGGAGCGGCACGGCCGAACTGCCGGCGGTCTGCTGATCCATCTCGGCATGTCGGGTTCGCTCGCCTGGCGCGCGAGCGGCGCGGCTGCTCCAGGCCGGCACGATCATTTCGACCTCGTCACGTCACGCGGCACCCTGCGCCTGACCGACCCGCGCCGCTTCGGCGCCGTGCTGTGGTCGCCGGCCATGGATGCGCCGCCGGCCGCCACGCTGCTGGCCCGCCTGGGCGCCGAGCCCCTGGATGGCACGCTCACGGACGAGGCGTTTCATGCCGCATTGCGGCGGCGCCGCTGTTCGGTCAAGTCGGCACTGCTGGCCGGCGACATCGTCGTCGGCGCCGGCAACATCTACGCCTGCGAGGCCCTGTTCGCAGCCGGGATCGACCCGCGCACGCGCTGCGACCGCCTCAGCCGGCCGCGCGCCGCGCGCCTTCTGGCCTGCGTGCGCACAACCCTGCGTCGCGCGCTCGACCTCGGGGGCTCGACGCTGAGAGACTTCCGGGACGCGCACGGCATGGACGGGGCCTACCAGCAGCAGGCCAGCGTGTACGGGCGCGAGGGTCAACCCTGCCTGCGCTGCGCCGCGGCGGTGCGGCGTGTCGTGCAGGGGCAACGATCGACCTTCTTCTGCCCAGCCTGCCAGCGGCGCTGACCCAGGGCGGGCGCGCAGGACTGCCGGTCGTGACTTCTGGCCTGTCAGCGTCTGTATCCGTGCGCAGCGCGGCCGGACCCATGCGCTAGCATCGTCCGCGCTGGCCCGTGGTGGCCACCGCCCCCCCATGCCCGACGACCGCTCCTCTGCCGCCCCGAGCGACTTCGCCGGCCAGCTCGATGCGCTGGCGGTGTGGCGCCGCGCGCTCGACCGGCAGGCCGCGGACGTGGCGCGTTTCCTCGCCGACCACGACGTCGCGGACGAGACCAGCGAGCATCAGCTGGCCGCGCTGCGCGAGCGGCTCGCCACCGACCGGCTCTGTCTGGCGTTCGTGGCCGAGTTCTCGCGCGGCAAGTCCGAACTGATCAACGCCATCTTCTTCGCCGATACCGGGCGCCGCATCCTGCCGGCCACCCCGGGTCGCACGACCATGTGCCCGGTCGAGCTGGGGTACGACCCCGGCACCGTGCCGGTGTTGGCCCTGCTGCCGATCGACACGCGGCTGGAGCCGCAGTCGCTGAGCGACCTGCGGGCGCGTGCCGACCTGTGGACGCGCATCCGCCTCGATCCCGGCAATCCCGATCGTCTGGCCGAGGCCATGTCCGAGGTGATGCGCACCAAGGCGGTGACCGTGGACACGGCGCGTGCACTGGGCTTCTGGCACGACGACCGTCCGCAGGACAACCCGCCGTCGGTGGGCGGCGGGCTGGTCGAGGTGCCGGCCTGGCGCCACGCGGCGATCAACTACCCGCATCCGCTGCTCAAGCGCGGCCTGGTGGTGCTCGACACGCCGGGCCTGAACGCGATCGGCGCGGAGCCCGAACTCACCCTGTCGCTGCTGCCGGCAGCCCACGCGGTGGTCTTCATCCTCGGCGCCGACACCGGCGTGACGAAGTCCGATCTCGCCGTGTGGCGCGAGTACCTGGGCGGCCAGTCGATGGCGCGCTTCGTCGTGCTCAACAAGATCGACGCCTTGGCCGACCCGCTGCTCACGCCGCAGGCGGTGCAGGCACAGATCGCCCAGCAGGTCGAATCGACGGCCGCGCTGCTCGAGGTCGGCGCCGAGCGCGTGTTCGCCGTCTCGGCGCGCCAGGCGCTGGCCGGGCGCATCGACGGCGATGCGGGCGCGCTGGCGGCCAGCCGACTGGGCGAGCTGGAGGAGGCGCTGGCGGCGCAGCTGCTGCCGCGCCGCCGCGAGGTGATTGCCCGTCTCGTGGCCGACACCGCGGGGGCGCTCGAGCATCACACGGGCCGCCGGCTGGCCGACCAGCGGCGGCAGCTCGCCGAACAGATGCTCGAGTTGCGCGGCCTGCGCGGCAAGAACAGCACCAAGGTGCAGATGCTGATCGAGCGCGTCGACGCCGAGACGCGCGACTTCGAGCGTTGCACCGAGCGCCTGGCCGCCCTGCGCGCGGTGCACGCGCGCACGCTGCGCGAACTGATGTCGGGCCTGGCCAGTGACGTCCTGCGCGACGAGGTGGGCCAGATGCAGGACGAGGCGTCGGCCACGCTCTTCAACCTGGGCGCGCGGCGCGCGTTCACGGCACTGTGCGCCAGGCTGCGCGGGCGGCTGGCGCAGGCACGCTCGCGCGGACAGGAGATCCACGACATGCTGCAGGCGAGCTTTCGCCAGCTCAACAGCGAGTACGGATTCGCGCTCACGTTGACACGCCTGCCCGATCTCGACCGCGCGGAGCGCGAACTCGAGCTCCTGGAGTCGAGCTACGTCCAGTACCTCGGCCTGTCGCACGCGCTGCGGCTGGCCGAACCGCGCTTCATGGAGCAGTTCCGACGCATGCTGCTGTCCAAGTTGCGCGTGACCTTCGAGAACGCGAGCGCCGAGGTCGAGCTGTGGAACAAGTCGGCTTCGAACCAGATCGATGCGCAGCTGCGCGAGCGCCGCCGCGGCTTCAAGCGTCGCCGCGAGGGCCTCGAGCGCATCCGCACGGCGTCCTCCGAGCTCGACGGGCGCATCGCCGACCTGGAGGCGCAGGACGAGACCCTGCAGCAGCTGGGCGTCCGGATCCGGCTGCAGACCGCTGCATTGCGCGAGCTGGCGCAGGGCGGGCCGCAGGCCCTGGGTGCCGCGCCGCACTCGGCCGTCGCCTGATGGCGCACCGGGGGGAGCAGCGCGGCGCGTTCGCCGCGCAGGTGATCGCATGGCAGCGCCGCCATGGCCGCCATGACCTGCCGTGGCAGGGCACGCGCGACGCCTATCGCATCTGGCTGTCGGAGGTGATGCTGCAGCAGACGCAGGTGGCCACGGTGCTGGCGTACTACACCCGCTTCCTGGCGCGCTTTCCGGACGTCGAGGCGCTGGCTGCGGCGCCGCTGGACGAGGTGCTCGGCCTGTGGAGCGGTCTCGGCTACTACGGCCGGGCCCGCAACCTGCATCGCTGCGCGCAGGCGGTGGTGCGCGAGCACGGCGGGCGCCTGCCCACGGCGGCGGCGGTGCTGGCGACGCTGCCGGGCATCGGCCGGTCCACGGCCGCGGCGATTGCGGTGTTCGCCGCCGGCGAACGCGCGGCCATCCTCGATGGCAACGTCAAGCGGGTGCTGGCGCGGGCGCTCGGCTTCGGCGGCGATCTCGCGGTGGCGGCGCACGAGCGTGAATTGTGGGAACGCGCCGAGGCACTCCTGCCCTCGCGCGGGATCGAGAGCTACACGCAGGGTTTGATGGACCTGGGCGCGACCGTTTGCCTGGCCCGCGCCCCGCGCTGCGACGCCTGCCCGCTGGCACGCACCTGCGTCGCCCGGGCCGAGGGGCAACCGCAACGCTACCCGGTGAAGACGCGGCGCCACAAGCGCGGCACGCGTCGCAACGCGATGCTCTGGCTGGTGCACGGCACGCGCAGCTGGCTGGTGCAGCGCCCCGGGCAGGGCGTGTGGGCCGGGCTGTGGACCCCACCCCTGTTCGACGACCTGGCGGCTGTGCAGGCGCTGTGCCACGGGTGGCCCGGGCGCGGGCATGCGCTGGCGCCGATCGCGCACGCGCTGACGCACTTCGACTGGCGGCTCGAGCCGTGGCGCCACGAATTGCCCGCGCGCCTGGGGCCGGCGCGGCGGGCCGCCATCGAGGCGGCGCTGCCCGCCGGGCGCTGGGTGGAGCTCACGGACGCGCTCGCGTCGGGCTTGCCGGCGCCGGTGCGCAGGCTGCTCGCGGCCGGCTGAGGGCGCGAGCACCTCAACGGTGGCGCGCGCGCAGCATGCTGCCGCCTAGCGGACGACGCCCTTGCCCTTGAGGTACTCGTGCACCAGCCGCAACCTGGCCTGCGGGTCGGGCAGCACCATCAGCTTCTGCTTGGCCGGCAGCGGCACCGGCAGGATCTCGCACCAACGGTTGGCGATCCATCCCGCATCGTCCAGGCGCAAGGGCTCGGCGAAGGGCAGCGAGCCCTGATTGCGCAGCGAGGCGATCACATGGGCCAGCGCCTGCACCGTGGGGTCCAGGTCCGGCTCCGGTGCCAGCACGGCGTCATCGGCTTGCATCGCGACGTCGGCCACCCAGAGCCCGTCGGCCTGCTGGCGCGCGGCACCGGCGAGCGCGAAGCGGCTGCCGCCGCGGCAGCGCACGCGCAGCAGGCCGGCCGCCTCGGCGTCCACGCTCTCGATGTGTGCGAGCACGCCCTCGGTCTCGAAGCGCACCTGGTCGCGACCGACCTCCGGTCCCTCGGACAGGCACACCACGCCGAACGGCCGTGCCTCGCGCAGGCAGCGGCCGACGAGGTCGAGGTAGCGCGCCTCGAACACCTTGAGGTGAAGTACTGCGCCCGGAAAGAGCACGCTGCGCAGCGGAAACAGGTCGAGCGGTGCCGGCGCGCCCATGGGTCAGGCGCGTCCCGCAGGGCACAGCGGCCCGGTCGCCGGGAGACGGCCCGGTGCGCTCACGCCAGCGCGTCCAGCTCGCGGTGCCGCACCAGGGTGGGCAGGCGCGCGCCAAAGCGCTGGGCGAGCTGCGTCGCCGCGTACACCGAGCGATGCTGCCCGCCCGTGCAGCCCAGCGCCACCGTGAGGTAGGCGCGTTGCCCGTCGTTGAAGGCGTCGAGCCATCGGCCCAGGAAGCCCTCCACCATCGCGAGCATCTCGCGAACCTCGGGTTGAGCGTCCAGGTACTCGGCGACCTCGGTGTCGCGCCCCGTGCGGGGCCGCAGCTCGCGGATGTAGTGGGGGTTGGGCAGCACACGCAGGTCGAACACGAAGTCGGCGTCCAGCGGCACGCCGTGCTTGAAGGCGAAGGACTCGAACACGAGCGTCAGCGCGGTGCCGCGCGCGCCCACCGCGTCGCGCAGCCAGCGCGCCAGCTGGGCCGGCCGCAGCTGGCTGGTGTCGATGACGGTGGACAGGCCGCGCAGGCCGGCCAGCAGCTCGCGTTCGAGCTCGATCGCCTCCACCAGCGCGCGCCGCGTGTCGGTGTCGGCATCGGCGGTGGACAGCGGGTGCGGGCGGCGCGTCTCCGAGAAGCGGCGCACCAGCGCATCGGTGGTGGCGTCGAGGAAGTACGAGCGCACGATGACGCCTTCGCTGCGCAGCGAGTCGATCAGGGGCAGCAGGTGCGGCAGCGAACCGGCGCTGCGCACGTCCACCGCGATGGCCACCCGCCGCGGCGCGTGGTCCAGCCGTGCGCGCTCGACGGCGATGAAGTCGCGCAGCAGCTCGGGTGGCAGGTTGTCGACGCAGAAGTAGCCGGCGTCCTCCAGCGCGTGCAGCGCCACCGACTTGCCCGAGCCGGAGATGCCGGTGACGAGCACCACCTCCTGGTTCTGCGCGTCGTTCATCGCATGCGGCGCCGCTCACGCGGCGCGCCCTTGGTGGCCAGTGCCGGCGGCGTCACTGCCGCGCGGGCCGAACCCAGCAGTTCCTGCGCATGCGCCACGCTCGTGGCGAGACGCTCGCCACCGAGCATGCGCGCGATCTCCGCCACGCGCGCCTCGCCCGCCACCGCATGCAGCTCGCTGCGGCTGCGGCCGGCATCGTCGTCGAGCTTGCGGACGACGAAGTGATGGTCGCCGCAGGCTGCCACCTGCGCCAGGTGCGTGACGGCCAGCACCTGGCGTTCGCAACCGAGTTGCTTCATCAGGCGCCCCACGGTGTCGGCCACGCTGCCGCCGATGCCGGCGTCGATCTCGTCGAAGATCAGCGTCGCCGCACCGCCCGAATGGCGTGTGGTGGTGACGGCGACCGCCAGCGCGAGGCGCGAGAGCTCGCCACCCGAGGCGACCTTGGCGAGCGCGCGCGGCGTGGCGCCGGCATGGCCGGCCACGCGCAGCTCCACCGTTTCGAGGCCGAAGGACTGCGGCGCGTCCTGTGCGATCAACGCCACCTCGAAGCGCCCGCCGGCCATGCCGAGCGCTTGCATGGCCTGGGTCACCGCGTCGGCCAGCCGCGGTGCCGCGGCGGCGCGCCCCGCACTGACGCGCTCGGCCTCGCGGCGCCAGGCACGCTCGGCCTCGGCGACGCCGCGTTCGAGGGCGGCGCTGTCGCTGGCGGCGTCGAGGGCGCCGAGTTCGGCCTTCCATTGCGCCAGCAGGGCGGCCAGTGCTTCGGGCGGACGGCGGAAACGGCGCGCCAGGCCGATCCAGGCCGACAGCCGGGCGTCCAACTCGCCCAGGCGCTCCGGGTCGAGGTCGGCGTGCTGCAGGTAGCTCGACAACGAGCGCGCGGCGTCGTCGACCTGGGCCAGCGCCCCTTGCAGCACCTCGACCACGGGGCCCAGGCGCGCATCGATGCGCGCCGCGTCCTCGAGCGCGTCGACGGCGTGCTGCACCAGCGTCGACGCATTGGTGTCGGCCTCCGACAGGCCGTCGAGCGCGCTGCGCGCCGCATCCATCAGTGCCTGCGCGTGGGACAGGCGCTGGTGTTCGGCATTGAGCGCCTCCCACTCGTCGGCACCGGGGGCAAGCTTCTCGACCTCGCCCACCTGCCAGGCCAGGCGCTCGTGTTCGCGCGCGATCTCGGCCTGCTGCGTGCGGGCCCGCTCCAGCGCGCCCTGCGCGTCGCGCCACTGCGCCCACAGCGCCGCCAGCGGGGCCGGGTCGATGCCGGCCGCTCCGTCGAGCAGCGTGCGCACCGCGGCCGGCCGCATCAGGCTCTGCCACGCGTGCTGGCCGTGGATGTCCACCAGGTGGTCGGCCGCCTCGCGCAATTGCGCCACCGTGGCCGGGCTGCCGTTGATCCACGCGCGGCTCTTGCCCTGCGCATCGATCGTGCGGCGCAGCAGCAGGGCTTCGTCGGTGGAAAAACCGGCCTCGTCCAGCCACGGCCCGAGCGTGGTCGGGCTGTCGAACTCGGCGGCGATCTCCGTGCGCGGCGCGCCTTCGCGCACCACGAGAGCCTCGCCGCGGCCCCCCAGCGCGAGCTGCAGGGCGTCGACGAGGATCGACTTGCCGGCACCGGTCTCGCCGGTCAGCACCGAGAAGCCCGGCCCGAACTCGACTTCGAGCGCCTCGACGATCACGAAGTCGCGCAGCGACAGTCGGCGCAGCACCTAGGCCTCCCGGGACGGCGACCCCGCGGCGGACTGGGGCACGGAACGGGCTCGGGGGACCATCAGGCTCCCCCTTCGTACCAGCGCAACTTGCGGCGCAGGGTGGCGTAGTAGCTCCAGCCCTTGGGGTGCAGGAAGCGTACCTTGTGCGCCGAGCGCTTCATGCGCACCTGATCGCCGTGCAGCAGGCTGGCCAGGCTCTGCATGTCGAAGTTGGCCGAGGCGTCGCGGCCGGCCACCACCGTGAGGCGGATCTCGACGTCGTCGGGCAGCACGATGGGGCGGTTGGACAGCGTGTGCGAGGCGATGGGCACCAGCAGCCAGCCGCCGATGCCCGGGTGCAGGATCGGCCCGCCCGCCGACAGCGCGTAGGCCGTCGAGCCGGTGGGCGAGGCCACGATCAGGCCGTCGGCACGCAGGTTGGCGACGAACTCCTCGCCCACGTCGACGCGCACCTCGACCATGCCCGAGGTGGCGCCGCGGCTGACCACCACGTCGTTGAGCGCGACGCCGCTGAAGATGCACTCGCCGTCGCGCCAGACGCTGGCGTCGAGCATGGTGCGGTGCTCCTCCTCGTACTCGCCGCGCATCATCGGGGACAGCGCCTCGCGGAACTGGCCCACCGGCACGTCGGTGATGAAGCCCAGGCGCCCCTGGTTGATCCCCACCAGCGGCACGTCGTGGCGTGCCAGCTCGCGCGCGATGCCCAGCATCGTGCCGTCGCCGCCGACGACGACCGCCACGTCGCAGTGGCGGCCGAGCCGGGAGGCGTCCAGCACGTCGTAGCCGCCGAGCCCGGTGGCCGCCGCGGTGGCCTGCTCGAGCGAGACCTCCAGGCCTTCGCGCGCCAGGAACTGCGCGACCTCGTCGAGCAGCTCGCGCATGCCCTGGGCCTGCGGCTTGCCGACGATGGCGGCATGGCGGAATCGCGCGGGCGTGCGGGCGGACATGCGGCGGATGATAGGGCTTGGGCAGCGGTGCGCGGCGCGCTGTAAATTCAGGCCTATGGACGAACGCGCCAAGTCGCTGCTGAAGACCCTGGTCGAGCTGTACATCGCCGAAGGTCAGCCGGTGGGCTCGCGCACGCTGTCGAAGGCCTCGGGGCTGGAGCTGTCGCCGGCCACCATCCGCAACGTGATGTCCGACCTCGAGGACCTCGGCCTGATCGTCAGCCCGCACACCAGCGCCGGCCGCATTCCGACGGCGCGCGGCTACCGCCTGTTCGTCGACACCATGCTCACCGCGCGACCGATCGACCTCGAGCACGCGCCGCCGGCGGTGGCCGCGGCGCGCGAGCAGCTGCAGCCGGGTCAGCCCGGCAGGGTGATCACGCACGCGGCCCACCTGCTGTCGAGCCTGTCGAGCTTCGTCGGCGTGGTCACGGCCCCGCGCAAGGCCAGCGTGTTCCACCACATCGAGTTCTTGCGCCTGTCGGAGCGGCGGGTGCTGCTGATCCTGGTGACGCCGGACGGTGACGTGCAGAACCGCGTGATCATGACCGCGCGCGACTACTCCCAGTCCGAGCTGGTCGAGGCCGCCAATTTCCTCAACTCCCACTATGCCGGCCTGAGCATCGACGAGGTGCGCGAGCGGCTGCAGCAGGAGGTGGAGACCCTGCGTGCGGAGATCGCCGAGCTGATGCGCTCGGCGGTGCAGGCCGGCAGCGAGGCCATGGCCGAGGACACCGAACAGGTGGTGGTCAGCGGCGAGCGCAACCTGCTCGCGGTGCAGGACTTCGGCAACGACCTCGGTGCGCTGCGCAAGCTGTTCGACCTGTTCGAGCACAAGACGCAGCTGATGCGCCTGCTCGACGGCTCCAGCCGCGCCGAGGGTGTGCGCATCTACATCGGCGGCGAGTCGGGCGTCGTGCCCTACGAGGAGCTGTCGATCGTCAGTGCGCCGTACGAGGTGGATGGCAAGGTGGTGGGCACGCTGGGCGTGATCGGCCCCACGCGCATGGCCTATGACCGCATGATCCAGATCGTCGACATCACGTCCAAGCTGGTCAGCAACGCGCTGTCGCAGGGGCGGTAGGGCATCGCTTCGACGGCGGGCGAGGGGTCATCAGCTCGGCAGGAAGCCCTCGATCGAAAGGTAGCGCTCGCCGGTGTCGTAGTTGAAGCCGAGCACGCGCGCGCCGGCAGGCAGGTCGGGCAGCTTCTTGGCGATCGCCGCCAGGGTGGCACCGCTCGAGATCCCTACCAGCAGGCCCTCCTCGCGCGCGCTGCGCCGCGCCATCTCGCGCGCCTCCTCGGCCTCGACCTGGATCACGCCGTCGAGCAGCGTGGTGTCGAGGTTGGCGGGAATGAAGCCCGCACCGATGCCCTGGATCGGGTGCGGCGAGGGCTGGCCGCCGCTGATCACCGGGCTGGCGGCCGGCTCGACGGCGAGCACCTTGAGCTGCGGCCAGCGCTGCTTGAGCACCCGCGCGCAGCCGGTGAGGTGGCCGCCGGTGCCCACGCCGGTGATCAGCGCGTCGAGCCCCTCGGGGAAGTCGCGCGCGATCTCCTCGGCCGTGGCCCGCACGTGGACCTCGATGTTGGCCGGGTTCTCGAACTGCTGCGGCATCCAGGCGCCCGGGGTGGTGGCCACGATCTCCTGGGCGCGCGCGATCGAGCCCTTCATGCCCTTCTCGCGCGGCGTCAGCTCGAAGGCGGCGCCGTAGGCCAGCATCAGGCGGCGCCGCTCGACGCTCATGCTGTCGGGCATCACCAGGATCAGCTTGTAGCCCTTGACGGCGGCCACGATGGCCAGGCCGATACCGGTGTTGCCCGAGGTCGGCTCGACGATCGTGCCGCCCGGCTTCAGCTGCCCCGCGGCCTCGGCCGCCTCGACCATCGACAGCGCGATGCGGTCCTTGATGGAGCCGCCGGGATTGCTGCGCTCGGACTTGATCCACACCTCGTGGCCGTCGCCGAACAGGCGGCGGAGGCGGATGTGCGGCGTATTGCCGATGGTGGCGAGGACGTTGTTGGCCTTCACGTTGGATCCCTTGGTCGAGGAGGCCGGATGCTACGGCGGGTGCGCAGCGCGCGCTGCCTAGAATGACCATCGTCACATGCGGGCCGTTAGCTCAGTCGGTTAGAGCAGAGGACTCATAATCCTTTGGTCGTTGGTTCGATCCCAACACGGCCTACCAATGAATTCAATGACTTGGGCACCTTGCCCTGGTCACCATCACCCACTGACCGTGACGGGAACGTGACCACCTCAGTCACGTTACCGCCCGAGCCGTCTCGATCCGAGACGCCGCGACCATCAGGTTCTCCGTCGCAAACTTGGCATAGCGGTCCACCATCTGCCGCGACTTCCAGCCGCCCAGGTCCTTGAGCTCGTCGCAGGATGTACCCGCCTGCCGATGCCAAGACGCCCAGGTGTGCCGCAGGTCGTGAAAGCGGAAGTCCTCGATCCCCGCCCGTGCCAGCGCGCCGTGCCATCCCGAGTTGGTGAGTTCCCACCGTATCGGCTGGCCCCGATGCGTGAACACGAAGCGCGGATGCTTGCCAATCTGCTCTCTCAAGACTTGCACTGCATCCACATTCAAAGGCACTCCCCGAGGCGTCCCGTTTTTGGTCTGGTTCAGCCAGGCGGTACAGCGCGCCAGGTCGACCCGTTCCCATTCCAGGCCGGTGATCTCGGACGCGCGGCACCCTGTGGCCAGGGCATACCGAACGAGCGCCGCCAGGTGAGGCGCACAGGCTGCAATCAATCGATCCGCTTCTGCACGCGTGAGCCAGCGATCCCGTTCGACTTCGCCGCCGAGCATGCGCACCTTCGGGATGGTGTCGATCCACTGCCATTCGTCCCGAGCCATCCGAAGAAGGCTCCGCACGGTGGCGAGATAACGATTCACCGTTGCCGGTTTATTGCCCTTCTCCAACTCCCCCTGGACGATGGACCAAACAACGTCGCCGTTGATCTGATCCAGGGTAAGACTCCCCAGGTAGGGGTCGAGCAGGCGACAAATCCGCCGAACATCCTCGATGCTGCGAAGATTCACCTTCACTGCCAGGTACCGCACCACGGCTTCCTGCCACGTCCGCTTCGGCTTGACACCGAGTACCGCTTGCTGAAACGCCTCATAGCGCAGTTTCGCTAGATACGCTTCGGCTTGCT
>DASTJE010000054.1:0-6900 GCA_035716845.1 Burkholderiaceae bacterium | reverse complement strand
GCGCCGAAGTGCTGCGCCTGGATAGGCTGGTGGCCAGCGGGCTCGGGGTTGAGCGACCACCGCATCTCGATCTGCTCAACCGGGGCAAGCGCACCGTGTCGGTGGATCTCAAGTCCGCCGAGGGCGTGGCCTTCGCGCGCCACGTCGTGGCCGCCAGCGACGCGCTGATCGAGGGCTACCGGCCGGGCACGATGGAGCGCCTGGGACTCGGCCCCGAGGTTTGCCTGGCCGAGCAACCGAAGCTCGTCTACGGGCGCGTCACCGGCTTCGGCCAGAAGGGGCCGCTTGCCCAGGCGGCCGGGCATGACCTGAACTACATCGCCCTGTCCGGCGCGCTGCATGCCATCGGCCGCGAGGGCGTGGCACCGACGCCGCCGCTGAACCTGGTGGGCGACTTCGGCGGTGGCGGGCTGATGCTGGCCTTCGGCATGCTGGCGGCGCTTTGGCGCGTGCAGCGCGGTCGTCCGGGGCAGGTGGTCGATGCGGCGATGGTCGATGGCGCGGCGGCGCTGCTGACTTCGATGTTCGGACTTTTCGGCGCCGGCGCGCACCTTGGCGAGCGTGGCACCAACCTGCTCGACTCGGGCGCTCCGCACTACGAGGTCTACCGCTGCGCCGACGGCGAGTACGTCAGCATCGCGCCGATCGAGCGCAAGTTCCGCGTCCTGCTGCTCGAGCGCCTGGGCCTTGCACCCGACGCGATCGACTTCGACGATCCCTCGCGCTGGCGCGAGTACAAGGCCAGGTTGGCCGACATTTTCGCCACGCGCACCCGCGCGCAGTGGTGCGTGCTGCTCGAGGGCAGCGACGCCTGCTTCGCGCCGGTGCTCTCGCCGCGGGAGGCGCATCTGCATCCGCACAACCGAGAGCGCGAGACCTTCGTCGAGATCGCCGGCGTGCGGCAACCGGCGCCGGCGCCGCGCTTCCAGGGTTCGCCCGCAGCTTTGCCGCGGCCGCCTCACAGCGACGATGCCGCCGCCTTCGTGCAGCTTCGCCGCTGGGGCATCGACCAAGAGGAGATCGACGCGCTGTGCGCCAGCGGCCGGCTGCGCGCAGGCGCACCGCCCCGGTCGAAGGGGGGGTGACGTCCAACACAGAGCCGCCGTGGCGGCGATGGGGGCGAGCTCCTCGAGAGCGGCCCCACCAGCTGCCCCGAACGGGCAGCCGACTTCAGGGTTTCAGGTCGGGGTTCGCCGCAGCTTCGCATGCCGCCCCGGCCTCGATCAGCCGCGCGATCTCTTCGGCCGAGCAGCCGGTTTCGGCCAGCACCTCGCGCGTGTTCTCTCCCAGGAGCGGGGCATGACGGCGCACCCCTGGAGGCGTACCGGACCACGACCCCGGCACGTTCATCTGCCGTATGCGACCTTCGGTCGGGTGCTCGATCCATTCGAACATCCCCACGTCGGCCAGATGGGGGTCATCCATAAGGCTGTCGGGCGTGTGCATCGGCGCCACCGGGATGTCGGCGCGGGCAAGCGCTTCCATCCACTCGGCGGTCGTGCGCGTCGCGATCACCTCGGCCACGAAGGCATACAGCGCATCGACGTTGCGCGTGCGGTCGGACATGGCCAGGAAGCGCGGATCCTCGAGCATGTCGCGACGGCCGAGCATCTCGCAGAAACTCTTCCAGTGACGGTCTATGTAGATCAGCACGCACACGTAGCCATCCTGGGTCCGCAGCGGTCGGCGGTCCTTGGACAGCAGCCGAACATAGCCGGCGTCGGCCAGCGGCGGGTCGAAGGTCTTGCCGAACATGTGGTCGGAGAGCACGAACTGCGTCATGGTCTCGAACATCGGCACTTCGATGGCCTGCCCGCGGCCGGTCTTCTCGCGCGCGTAGAGTGCGGCGATCACGCTGTAGACGGCGGTCAGGCCGGTCGTGCGGTCGCACAGGTTGGTGGGCAGGTAGCGCGGTTCGCCGGTGATGCGGCCCACCAGCGCAGGCAGCGCCACCGAGCCCTGGATCAGGTCGTCGAGCGCCGGCTTGCCGGCATAGCGGCCAGCCTCGCCGAAGCCATAGCAGCCGCAGTAGACGATGCGCGGGTTCACCTTGGCGACGTCGTCGTAGCTCAGACCTAGGCGTGCCATCGAGGCGGGCCGCAGGTTGAACAGCAGCACGTCGGCGCCTTCGATCAGCCTCTGCAGTGCGGCCAGCGCTTCCGGCTTGCGGAGATCCAGCGCGATGCTGCGCTTATTGCGGTTGAGCGCCAGGTACATCGGACCCATGCCCTTGCTGCGACTCGGCCCGATGTAGCGCACCGTGTCGCCCTCGGGCGACTCGACCTTGATTACGTCGGCGCCGAAGTCAGCCAGAATCTGCGATGCGAAGGGCCCCATCACGACGCTGGTGAGATCGACGATGCGCACGCCGGTCAGCGGACCGACGGGTTGTGGCGAGGATGCGTCTTGATGCGTCATGAAGCGGACGGGCCTGGCGGCCGGAAGTAGTCGGGCATGCCGGCGGGCCAGAAGTCGCCCCACAGCACCATGCCGCCGTCGATGTTGATCGTCTCGCCGGTGATGTACTTGCCCGACGGCGCGGTCAGGTAGACCACGGCTTCGGCGACGTCTTGCACGTCGCCGGCGCGCAGCATCGGGTTGGTGCGGAACAGCCCGCCGACGTGCTCTTCCTTGTAGTTGTTGAAGCCGTTGCTCTCGATCGCGCCGGCGCCGATGCAGTTGACGCGGATGTCGTGCTCGGCCCACTCGACCGCCAGCGTCTTGGACAGCGCGATCACGCCGGCCCGCGAGGCCGCGGTGTGCGCCATGCCGGGGAGGCCGCGGTCCACCGCTGCCGCGATGGTGACGACGTTGCCGCCGCGCTTGCCGTCGTGCACCCAGCGCTTGGCGGCGGCCTGCATCATGTACCAGGTGCCGTTGAGGTTGGTGTCGATGACCGCGTTCCAGCCCTTCTCGGCGAAGTCCATCGCGTGGGCCGCGAACTGGCCGCCGGCATTGTTGACCAGCACGTCCAATCCGCCGAAGCGCTGCCACACGGCTTCGAAGAGTGCTTCGACCTGATCCGGATCGCGGATGCTCATCGGGAAGGCGAGAACCTCACGGCCGCCGCCGAGTGTGCGCAATTGTTCGGCGCAGCGCTCGAGCGCATCGGCCTTGCGGCCGCAGATGGCCAGCGTGGCACCGAGGCGGGCGTACAGGAAGGCGATGGCCTTGCCGATGCCGCTGCCGGCGCCGGACACGAGCACCACCTTGCCCGCGAAGAGGTCGCTGCGGTAGACCGTCGGCAGCTCGGCCAGGGCCTGGTCTCCCGGCCCGAAGCGCGGCTGATCCTCGGAAGTGCTCATGGCGTCTGCCCCGCGTTGAAATAGGCCGGCTTGGGGATGGTCCACAGCTCGCCCCAGAGGATGCCGCCGCCGTCGACGTTGAGCAGTTCGCCGTTGACGAAGTCGCCGCTCGGTCCGGTGAGGTAGACCACCGCGTTGGCGATGTCCTGCACGTTGCCATGTCTCAGCATCGGGTTGCCGCGCGAGAACTTCGCCCGGGCCTCGGGCGCGTAGTGGGCGAAGCCACTGCTTTCGATGACGCCGGGGGCCACGCAGTTGACGCGAATGCCGTAGGGCGCCCACTCTACCGCCACCGTCTTAGACAGGTAGGTGACCGCTGCACGCGCCGCGCAGCTGTGCGCCACGCCGGGAAAGCCGCGCTGGAAAGTCAGCACGATGTTGACGATGCTGCCGGGCTTGCCGGCATCGCGCCAGCGCTTGGCGGCCTCGTGCATCATGAACCAGGTGCCGTTCAGGTTGTTGTCGACCACCGCCTTCCAGCCCTTGGGACTGATGTCGAGCGCGGCCTTCGGAAACTGGCCACCGGCGTTGTTGACCTGCACGTCCACCCGGCCGAAGCGTTGGTAGGCGGCGTCGAACAGCTGCGCGATGGCCTCGCTGCTGCGGATGTCGGTGGGCTGCGCCAGCACGTCGGGGCTGCCCAGGCGCCGAAGCCAGGCTTCGCATGCATCGAGCTTGGCGCGGTCGCGGCCGCAAATGACGAGTCTCGCGCCTAACCGTGCATACAGGAAGGCGATGGCCTTGCCGATGCCACTGCCGGCGCCCGACACCATCACCACCTGGCCGTCGAACAGACCGGGCTGGTAGACGAGCGGCAGCGCGGCCAGCGCGGCGTCGTCGAACCCGAACGAAACAGGCGTTTCTGCTGTCATGGTCTCGGTCTCACATGCCGGCGTAGACCGGGCCGCCGCCGCCCTCGGGAGTCACCCAGACAATGTTCTGTGTCGGGTCCTTGATGTCGCAGGTCTTGCAGTGCACGCAGTTCTGCGCATTGATCTGCAGCCGCGGCTGTTCGGCTTCGCCCTCGACGAACTCGTAAACGCCGGCCGGGCAATAGCGAGCTTCGGGTCCTGCGAAACGCGCCAGGTTGACGTCCACGGGCACTGACGCGTCCTTCAGCGTCAGGTGTGCGGGCTGGTTCTCTTCGTGATTGGTGTTGCTCAGGAACACCGAACCCAGACGGTCGAAGCTGATCACGCCGTCGGGCTTGGGGTAGGCAATCGGAGCGGCCTGATCGGCAGGCAGCAGCGCTTCGTGGTCGCGCCGGGTTGAGTGCAGGGTCCAAGGCGGACTCGCGATGCCGATCTTGGGCAGCAGCCACTGCTCCACGCCGGTCATCAACTGGCCCATGAGCTTGCCCTTCTTGAACCACAGCTTGAAGTTGCGCGACTGCTTCAGTTCGTCGTGCAGCCAGCTGGCCGTGAAGGCTTCGGGGTAGGCCGTCAGCTCGTCACGCAGGCGCCCTGCGGCCAACGCCGGGGCAAGGGCCTCAGCACACAGCATGCCGCTCTTGATGGCGGCATGGCTGCCCTTGATGCGCGCCGCATTGAGGTAGCCGGCATCGCATCCGACCAGCGCACCGCCCGGGAACACCGTCTTGGGCAGCGCTTGCGGGGTGCCGTTGTTGATGGCCCGCGCGCCGTAGCCCAGGCGTTTGCCGCCCTCGATGTGCGCACGGACCGCCGGGTGGGTCTTCCAGCGCTGCATCTCCTCGAACGGGCTCATGTGCGGGTTGCGGTAGTCGAGCCCGATCACGAAGCCCAGCGTCACCTTGCGGTCTGACAGGTGGTAGAGGAAGCCGCCGCCGAAGGTGTCGTCGGTCATCGGCCAGCCGGCGGTGTGCACCACCCGGCCGGGCTCGGCGCGCTGCGGATCGACTTCCCACAGCTCCTTGATGCCGATCGCGAAGGTCTGCGGATCTCGGCCCTCGTCGAGGCGATAGCGGGCAATCAGCTGCTTGCCGAGATGGCCACGTGCACCCTCGGCAAAGACCGTGTACTTGCCGAGCAGTTCCATGCCGAGTTGGAACGCATCGCCGGGTTCTCCGTTCTTGCACATGCCCATGTTGCCGGTGGCGACCCCGCGCACCGCACCCTGCTCGTCGTACAGCACCGCGGCGGCGGCGAACCCGGGAAAGATCTCCACGCCCAGGCCTTCGGCCTGCTGCGCCAGCCACCGCACCACGTTGCCCAGCGAGACGACGTAGCAGCCATGGTTGTGGAAATTGCGCGGCACCAGCCAGTCGGGCGTGCGCCGGCTGCCCGTGGGCGACAGGAAGAGAACGTCGTCACCCGTCACGGGCTGCAGCAGCGGCGCGCCGCGTTCCTTCCAGTCGGGCAGCAGTTCGGTGATGGCGCGCGGGTCCATCACCGCGCCGGAGAGGATGTGGGCCCCCGGTTCCGAGCCCTTCTCGATGACCACGACCGACGCCTGCGGATTCAGTTGCTTGAGCCGGATTGCCGTGGCCAGCCCGGCGGGGCCCGCGCCGACGATCACGACGTCGTACTCCATGGCCTCGCGCGGGCCGTAGCGGTCGATGAGTTCCTGGTCGTTCACGGGTATTGCCCGCGCACGCCGACGCGTACGCGCTTTCGGTCAGTTGTTCAGTGATGGGATTGGGGGACCGGCGGCGAGCGGTCCGGTGCCATGCCGCGCCGGTAGACCAGCAGCGTGCGCCTGAAAGTGCACACAACCACTCCGTCCTGGTTGAAGCCTTCCGTGGCGACGGTCACCACGCCGAGGCTCGGCCGCGACTTCGACTCGCGCGTTTCGAGCACCGTCGAGCGTGCGTAAATCGTGTCACCCTCGAACACCGGGTTCGGCAATCGCACCTCGTCCCAGCCGAGGTTGGCGAAGACGTTGTACGAGACGTCGATAACCGATTGGCCCGTCACCAGCGCCAGCGTGAAGCAGGAGTTCACCAATGGCTTGCCGAACTCGGTCTTGGCGGCGTAGTGCCCGTCGAAGTGCACCGCCGCGACGTTCTGCGTCAGCAGCGTGAACCAGATGTTGTCGTGCTGGGTGACGGTACGACCCAGGGGGTGACGGTACTCGTCGCCGACCTCGAAGTCTTCGAAGAAGCGTCCCTCCCAACCCGTCTTCACGCTCACCTTGGCCCTACTCCCTCACAAAGGTGCCGTCGAACACGATCGTGGTGATCTGCTTGACGAAGTCGTCGAAAGAACCCTTCTGCGGGTTGTACCACTCGACAGTCCAGTTCAGCGCGCCTATTACGAACAAGCGCGCGACGGTGGCGCCGATGTCGCGCCGCAACTCGCCGCGCCGAGTGGCTTCGTCGAGCAGCGCATCCCAGTAGTCGGCGTACTCGCGTCGCACCTTGCGGTGGCGGTTCTTCGCCGCCAGCGGAATCTGGCCGTAGATGCGGATGTTGGCGGACGTGAAGTCGCCATGGTGCAGCAGACCCCAGAGATGCCCCTCGATCGCCGCGGCGACTTTCATGCGCGCCGTCGCGTCCTTTGGCAGCGACTCCACCCGCTGGCGAACTGCATCGGCGACGGCTTGTATGCCCTTGTCCAACACCTCGCCGAGGATCTGCTCCTTGGATTCGAAGTGGTAGTAGATGCTGCCGGCTTTG
>DASTJE010000053.1:0-11244 GCA_035716845.1 Burkholderiaceae bacterium | reverse complement strand
CGCGCGGCTGCGTGTGGCCAACCTGCATCTGCGCGACGAGCCCGAAGCCGAGGTCATCGGGGCACGAGTTTCGCTATCATTTTCGAACTTCGCACCCGCGGCTGACACCGCAACGCCCACCGCATCGGCGCCGGGCGCTCCTGCCGCATCCAGCGGTGGTGCGACACAGGCCCGCTAGGCCTGGCAACCGAAGCACGCATGGCAACGATATTGGTCGTAGACGACGAGCTGGGCATCCGGGCCCTGCTGTCGGAGATCCTCACCGACGAAGGCCACACGGTCGAACTGGCAGAAAACGCGGCCCAGGCCCGCAGCGTGCGCGAGTCTCTGCGCCCCGACCTGGTCCTGCTGGACATCTGGATGCCCGACGTCGACGGCATCAGCCTGCTCAAGGAATGGGGCGCCGGCGGGGCGCTGAACATGCCGGTCATCATGATGAGCGGCCACGGCACGATCGACACCGCGGTCGAGGCCACGAAGTACGGCGCCATGGCCTTCCTCGAGAAGCCGATCACGCTGCAGAAGCTGCTGCGCGCAGTCGAACAGGGCCTGGCCAAGCCCGCGGCCGGCGCCCCGCGCCTGGCGGTGGCCACGCAGGCCCTGCCCGTCGCGGCGGCGGCCGGGGCGCCCGGCGCGTTCCGCGTCGATCCGCACGCCTTCGGTGCCGAGCCGCTGGCAGTGGGGCCGGGGCACGGCGCGGCGATGCTGCCCGCAGGCCCGCAACGGGTGCAGAGCTTCGAGCTCGACCGCCCCTTGCGGGAGGCGCGCGACGCCTTCGAGAAGAGCTACTTCGAGTTCCACCTCGCCAAGGAGAACGGCTCGATGACGCGCGTGGCCGAGAAGACGGGCCTGGAGCGCACGCACCTGTACCGCAAGCTCAAGCAGCTGGGCGTGGACCTCACCCGCAACAAGCGCAGCGGCGGCTGATCGGCGGGCGCGGATATAATGCGCGGCTTCGCGCCGCCCCAAAGCGCCGCACCCCAGGCCAAGTAGCTCAGTTGGTAGAGCAGCGGATTGAAAATCCGCGTGTCGGTGGTTCGATTCCGCCCTTGGCCACCAGTTCATTGAAGGGCCGGCGCCGTGCAAGGCGCTGGCCCTTCTTGTCTTCCGGCGCGATCGTCGGTGCGTTGCGCGGGCCTGGCTATTCAGCGCACGCCGAACACCGCCGTGCCCGCGGTTCGCGAGCTTTCCACGAGGCCGACCACCAGCTGGGTCTGGCCGTTGTTCAAGGGGTAGGCGACGGCGATACCGCTGCCGGTGGCGCCTGGCGGATTGCAGCCTGCGCCGAAGGTGACCGACACGTTGAAGACGTTCTTGCCGCCCGGCCGGGGCGAAAGGCTGCCGCTGACGATGCATCCTGTCCCGTCGTCGGCGCTGAACGATCCGTTGGACTGGATGGTCAGGGCGACGCTGTCGCCGTAGATCGACGTCAGATTCCACGCGCCGGCAACGCTCGAGACGGCAGCGGCCGTGTTGTAGTTGTAGGTCGACCCCGCGATCGGGCCTCCCGAGAAGGTGGCGGTGACACCCGCCGCAGTCCAGTTGCCCGAGATGGCCGGTGCGGACGTGTAGGTCCCTGACACCGTGGCCGTCGTCGCGGGGGTGGTCCCGAAGTCCTTCATGCCGGACGAGGTGAACGAGCCGTTGGAGGCGTTGATCGTCCCCTGCACGAAGCCCGAGACGGCGAAGGACGAGGCGCCCTGGACGCCGTACATCGCCCAGACCTCTCCGCTGTCGAGCACGAGCATCTGGAACGCACTTGCGCTGCCGCCCGTGATCGTCCCCCCGTAGGCCCCCTCGGTGATCGCCGCACCGCCGGTGCCGCTCGGGCTGTCGTCACCCCCGCCGCCGCAGGCCGAGAGCAGGCCCGCCGCGGCAAGGGCCGCCAGCCAGGTGAACGCCGATCGCCGATTCGTCTGTGCCACCACGATGATCTCCTTCAAGAGTTGACGCTGGTTCGTTGATCACCTCGCGCGCGGCCGGCCGCGCTTGCTTGCGGCCGCCACGCGCGACCCGCCGGATCGGCCGCGCCACGCTCGACGCGCGCCGCCGTGCAACAATAAGTTACGACTGCGCGGCGGCCCTGTCATTCTTCAAGTTGGGGATGCTCGTGCGCCGGCCTGGCCGGATGCCCGACGCGGGCCGGCGGCGCGGCGCCGTCGCGCCGGGGCGGGCCTGGTGCTTAAGATGCGACCGCCATGAACATCCTGATCCTGGGCGCCGGCCGTGTCGGCGAGAGCGTCGCCGAGAGCCTGGCGTCCGAGGCCAACGACATCACCGTCGTCGACACCGACCCGGCCCGCCTGGCGCTGCTGCAGGACCGGCTGGACCTGAAGGGCGTGGCGGGCAACGGCATCCAGCCCTCGGTGCTGCGCGAGGCCGGCATCGAGGATGCCGACCTGTTCATCGCGTGCGCGCCGCTGGACGAGACCAACCTCGTGGCCTGCAAGGTGGCGAGCCAGGTCTTCGGCGTGCCGACCACGATCGCGCGCATCCGCAGCCCCGAGTACCAGCACGACACGCCGCTCACGTCGGAGCGGGAGGGCTTCGGCATCGACCAGATCATCTGCCCGGAGGAGTCGGTCACGCGCACGATCCGCAAGCTGATCGAATACCCCGAGGCATTGCAGGTGCTGGAGTTCGCGCAGGGCCTGCTCAGCCTGGTGGCGGTGCGGGCGGTGGCCGGCGGCCCGCTGGTGCAGCACAGCCTGGCCGAGATCCCGCAGCTGGTGCCCGGCGCCGACATGCGCATCGTGGCGATCTACCGCCAGGACAAGCCGCTCGCCGAGCTCACCGGCAACACGCGCATCGAGCCGGGCGACGAGGTCTTCGTGCTGGCGGCCACCGACCGCCTGCGCCAGGTGCTGGGCGCGCTGCGCAAGATGGACCGCGTGGTGCGCCGCATCATGATCGCCGGCGGCGGCAAGGTGGGGCTGCGCCTGGCGCGCCAGCTGCAGGGCGACGTGCAGATCAAGATCATCGAGGTCAACCGCGCGCGCTGCGACTACCTCGCCTCGCAGCTGCCCGCCGACGTGCTGATCCTGCAGGGCGACTCGACCGACGAGGAGCTGATGGGCGACGAGAACGTGCAGGACATGGACCTGTTCCTCGCGCTCACCAGCGACGACGAGGACAACATCATGGCCTGCCTGCTGGCCAAGCGTATGGGGGCGCGGCGCGTGCTCGCGCTGATCAACCGGCGTGCCTACGCCGACCTGGTGCAGGGCACGACGATCGACATCGCGCTGTCGCCCGCGCACGCGGTGATCGGCGAGCTGCTGGCCTACGTGCGGCGCGGCGACGTCGAGCAGGTGCACTCCCTGCGCCGCGGTGCGGCCGAGGCGCTCGAGGCGGTGGTGCGCGGCGACGCGGGCTCCTGCCGCATGGCGGGCCGCCGCATCGAGGAGCTGTCGCTGCCGCGCGGGGCGCAGATCGGCGCCATCGTGCGCGGGCTGCCGGTGCCCGGCGAACCCGACATGGGCGACAAGCGCGGCGACGCCGTGCCCGAGGTCATCATCGCCCACCACGACACGGTGGTGCAGACCGGCGACCGCGTGATCGTCTTCATGCCGAGCAAGAAGCAGGTGCGGGAGGTGGAGAAGCTGTTCCAGGTTTCGGCCACGTTCTTCGGATAGCCATGCAGAACATGCTGCCGGTGATCGCCGTGCTGGGCGGCGTGCTGATGCTCTTCGCGGCCACGATGCTCGTGCCGCTGGGCTTTGCCGTGCTCGGCCAGGACGCCGCGGTGGCGGCGTACGACGAGGCGATCCTGATCACCTTCGGCGTGGGGCTGGCGCTGTTCCTCGCGTGCCGCCGCCACAAGCGCGAGCTCAAGCCGCGCGACGGCTTCCTGCTCGTCACGCTGGTGTGGACGGTGCTGCCCGCGTTCGGCGCGCTGCCGCTGATGTTCCACATTCCCGGGCTGTCGTTCACCGACGCCTACTTCGAGGCGGTGTCGGGCCTCACGACCACGGGGGCGACGGTGCTCACGGGCCTGGACGCGCTGCCGACCTCGATCAATGTCTGGCGCTGCTTCATGGTGCTGATCGGCGGCATGGGCATCCTGGTGCTGGCGGTGGCGATCCTGCCGCTGCTGGGCGTCGGCGGCGCGCAGCTGTTCAAGGCCGAGACCCCGGGCCCGATGAAGGACCAGAAGCTCACGCCGCGCATCGCCGAGACGGCGCGCGGCTTGTGGACGGTGTACTTCGCGGTGGCGCTGGCGTGTTTCGGCGCCTACCGGTGGGCCGGCATGGGCTGGGCCGACGCCTTCATGCACATGTGCTCGACGATGGGCCTGGGCGGCTTCGCGGCCTACGACGCGAGCTTCGGGGCCTTCGACTCGGTCGCGATCGAGGCCGTGGCCATCGTGTTCATGCTGCTCGCCGGCGTCAACTTCGCGCTCTACTTCGTGGCCTGGAAGCGGCGCAGCCTGTGGGGCGTGCTGCGCGACGTCGAGGCGCGCATGTTCCTGCTGACCTTGCTGCTGGCGGTGCTGGGCATCGCCGCGTTCCTCACCGCGCACGGCGTGTACCCGAGCTTCGCAGAGTCGCTGCGCCACGCCGCGTTCAACGTGGTCTCGGTGGCCACGACCACGGGCTTCGCGACCGTCGACTATGCGCAGTGGCCGATCTTCGCGCCGGTGCTGATGCTCTTCCTGTGCTGCTTCGCCACCTGCGCCGGCTCCACCGGCGGGGGCATCAAGATGGTACGTGCGCTGCTGCTGGTGAAGGCCGGCCGCCGCGAGCTCAAGCGCATCGTGCACCCGCGCGCGGTGGCGCCGGTGACGCTGGGCGGGGCCGCGGTGGGCGCCGACGTGCTGCACTCGGTGCTGGCCTTCATGCTGCTGTACGGCGCGGTGCTGGTGGGCGCCACCATGCTGCTGCTCTTCACGGGGCTCGACGTCGTCACCGCCTTCACCGCCGTGGTCGCGTGCATCAACAACACCGGCCCGGGGCTGGGGCAGGTCGGGCCGGCCGCCAACTTCCAGGGCTTGTCGGACTTCCAGACCTGGGTGTGCTCCATCGCCATGCTGCTCGGCCGGCTGGAGCTGTTCTCGATCCTGGTGCTGTTCACGCAATCCTTCTGGAGAAAGTAGGCCCACCCGCGAAGCGGCTGCGCCGCTTCCCCTTCGAGGGGGCACCGCCAGCGGCCGGGCAGAGCCCGATCCGCGGCGGTCGCAGATGAACATCCGTCGGCGGCGGTGTACGCTGCACCCTCATGAAGGCACCGATCGACTTCTACTTCGACTTCTCCTCGCCCTATTCGTACATCGCCAGCGAGTGGGTCGAGGCGGTGGCGGCACGCCACGGCCGCGGCGTGCGCTGGCACGCCATCCTGCTGGGCGCCACCTTCCAGGCCGCCGAGTTGAAGAGCCCCGTGGCATACCCGCTCAAGCGCGAGTACTCGATCCGCGACTTCGCGCGCTCGGCGCGCTTCGCCGGCCTGCCGTACGTGCTGCCGGGGAGGTTCCCGATCCCGACGCAGAACGCCGCGCGCATCTTCTGGTGGCTGCACGACGGCGGCCAGCCCGAGCGTGCGGTGGCCTGGGCGCATGCCGGCCTGCGCGCCTACTTCACGCAGGGCAGCGACCTCGCCGACCCGGCGGCGCTGCGCGGCGTGATCGCGGCGGCGGGGCTGGACGTGGCCGCGGCCGAGGCGGCGACGGCCGACCCGGTATGGAAGGAGCGCCTGAAGCGCGAGAACGACGCGGCCATCGCCGCAGGCGTGTTCGGCGCGCCGTTCTTCATCGTCGACGGCGAACCCTTCTGGGGCAACGACCGCCGCGCCCAGATCGAGGCCTGGCTGGGCGGCGATGCCGATTTCGCGCACACCGTGATGTGAGGAGAGCCATCCCATGAAGAAGACCGTGAAGTCGATGGTCGACGACGCGATGTCGGTCATCACCACCTACAGCGTCGAGGAGGCGCAGGAACTGCATGGCCGCGACGACGTGCAGTTCGTCGACATCCGCGACGTGCGCGAGCTCGAGCGCGACGGCATCGTGCCGGGCGCCTTCCACGCGCCGCGCGGCATGCTCGAGTTCTGGGTCGACCCGGAGAGCCCGTATCACAAGAAGGTGTTCGCCGAGGACAAGCAGTTCGTGCTGTTTTGCGCCGCGGGCTGGCGCTCGGCGCTGGCCACCCGCACGCTGCAGGAGATGGGCGTGCCGAAGGTGGCGCACATCGGCGGCGGCTACACGGCCTGGAAGGCGGCCGGCGCGCCGACCGCGGAAAAACCCAGGAAGGCCTGAGCGCGCCGCGTCCCTACAATTGACGTTTACGTAAACGTCAATTCACCCCCTCCCCGGGAGATCCGCGCATGCCGATCCTGGCGTCGAAGCTCAACGTCCGTTCCGAGGCCTTCCGCGCCAATGCGCAGGCCATGCGTGCGCTGGTGGACGACCTCAACGCCCGTCTGGCACAGGTCGCGCAGGGCGGCGGCGAGGGCCCGCGCGCCAAGCACCTGGCGCGCGGCAAGCTGCTGCCGCGCGACCGCGTCGAGATGCTGCTCGACCCGGACACGCCCTTCCTCGAGATCGCGCCGCTGGCCGCGCTGGACATGTACAACAACGACGCGCCGGGCGCCGGGCTGATCGCCGGCATCGGCCGCGTCGCCGGCGTCGAGTGCGTGATCGTCTGCAACGACGCCACGGTCAAGGGCGGCACCTACTACCCGATGACGGTCAAGAAGCACGTGCGCGCGCAGGAGATCGCGCGCGAGAACCGGCTGCCGTGCATCTACCTCGTCGACTCGGGCGGCGCCAACCTGCCCAACCAGGACGAGGTGTTCCCCGACCGCGAGCACTTCGGGCGCATCTTCTTCAACCAGGCCAACATGAGCGCGCAGGGCAGCCCGCAGATCGCCGTGGTGATGGGCTCGTGCACCGCGGGCGGCGCCTACATGCCGGCGATGAGCGACGAGTCGATCATCGTGCGCGAGCAGGGCACCATCTTCCTGGGCGGCCCGCCGCTGGTGAAGGCCGCCATCGGCGAGGTGGTGAGCGCCGAGGACCTGGGTGGCGGCGACGTGCACACGCGCCTGTCGGGCGTGGCCGACCACCTGGCGCAGGACGACCTGCATGCGCTGGCGCTGGCGCGCGCGTCGGTGGCCAACCTGAACTGGACCAAGCGCCACGCGATGCGCCTGGCCGAGCCGCGCGCCCCGCTGTACCCGGCCGAGGAACTGCACGGCGTCATCCCGACCGACACGCGCAAGCCCTACGACGTGCGCGAGATCATCGCGCGCCTGGTCGATGGCTCGGAGTTCGACGAGTTCAAGGCGCGCTACGGCGTCACGCTCGTGACCGGCTTCGCCCGCATCGAGGGCATGCCGGTGGGCATCGTGGCCAACAACGGCGTGCTGTTCTCGGAGAGCGCGCTCAAGGGCGCGCACTTCATCGAGCTGTGCGGGCAGCGCAAGATCCCGCTCGTCTTCCTGCAGAACATCACCGGCTTCATGGTGGGCCGCAAGTACGAGAACGAGGGCATCGCCAAGCACGGCGCCAAGATGGTCACCGCGGTGTCCACCGTCAACGTGCCCAAGTTCACCGTCATCATCGGCGGCAGCTTCGGCGCCGGCAACTACGGCATGTGCGGCCGCGCGTACGGCCCGCGCTTCCTGTGGATGTGGCCCAACGCGCGCATCTCGGTGATGGGCGGCGAGCAGGCCGCCAGCGTGCTGGCCACCGTCAAGCGCGACGGCATCGAGGCCAAGGGCGGCGCGTGGAGCGCCGAGGAGGAGGCCGCGTTCAAGCAGCCGATCCTCGAGCAGTTCGAGCACCAGGCCCATCCGTACTACGCCACCGCGCGCCTGTGGGACGACGGCATCATCGACCCCGCCGACACGCGCCGCGTGCTGGCGCTGGCGCTCTCGGCCAGCCTCAACGCCCCGATCCCGGACGCGAAGTTCGGTGTTTTCAGAATGTGAGATGACGATGCCGAGAAGGTCGAGGATCGGGTTCGCCGCCCTGATGGCGACACTGCTGTGCGGCGTGATGTCGGGGCCGGCATGGGCACAGCAGCCCCGGGCCGAACCGCCGCACGCGCAGATCGCCGCGATCGATCGCCTGGCCTGGCTCGAGGGGGTCTGGGAAGGCGGCGCGACCTTCATGACACCCGCGGGAGCCTCGCCGGTGCGGTCGTGGGAGCGCGTCGTGCGCGCGGCGGGGGGCACGGCCCTGCTGATCCAGGGCCGCCACTTCAGTGCCGGCCCCGAGGGGCAGGCCGGCCGCTTGGTCCATGACGCGGCGGCGCTGCTGACCTTCGACGAGCGCAGCGGCCGCTACCGCTTCGTCACGCAGACCGCCGAGGGGCGCAGCGGCAGCTTCGAGGGGCGCGTCGAGGACGGCGTGTTCAGCTGGTTCATCCCGCGACCGGGTGGGCAGGTGCGCTACGACATCGTCCGCAACGCGCAGGGCCAGTGGCAGGAACTGGGCTTCAACTGCACCGACGGTGCGGCCTGCACCGAGTTCTTCCGCATGACGCTCGAGCGCAAGTCGGCGCCCTGAGCTCGCGCAGACCGGGCGATGGATCATGTCCACCTGACGGCCGAGCGCGAACTGCTGCGCGAGCAGGTCGCGCGCTTCGTGGCGCGCGAGGTCGAGCCCTTCGGCGAGGCCTGGGAGGCCGCAGGCTGCGTGCCGCGCGAGGTGCTGCGCAAGATGGGCGAGGCCGGCCTGCTCGGCCTGATGTTCGAGGGCGCCTACGGCGGCGCCGACGCCGACGCGCTGACCAACCTGGTGTTCGCCGAGGCGCTCTCGCAGAGCACCTTCGCAGGGTTCGTGATCACGGTGCTGGTGCACACCGACATGGCCAGCCCGCACCTGCACCACGCAGGCACGCCGGCGCAGAAGGCGAAGTACCTGCCGGGCATCACGGCCGGCCGCACCGTCGCCGCGGTGGCCATCACCGAGCCGGGCGCCGGCTCGGATGTGGCCGGCCTGCGCACCACGGCACGGCGCGACGGCGAGCACTGGGTGCTCGACGGCAGCAAGCTGTTCATCACCAACGGCGTGCACGCCGACCTTTGCTTCGTCGCCGCCCGCACCGGAACGGCACGCCACGCGATCTCGATGTTCATCGTCGAGAAGGGCACGCCCGGTTTTCGCGTCGGGCGCGCGCTCGACAAGACGGGCTGGCGCTCGTCGGACACCGCCGAGCTGGTGTTCGAGCAGTGCCGCATCCCGGCGGCGAACCTGCTGGGCGAGGAGGGCAAGGGCTTCTACTCGGTGATGAAGAACTTCCAGACCGAGCGCATCGCACTGGCCGCGATGGCGGTGGGCCACTGCACGCAGGCGCTGCGCCTGGCGCGCGAGCACGTGCGCGCGCGCCGGGCCTTCGGCGCCACGCTGTGGGACAAGCAGGCGCTGCGCCAGCGCCTGGCGATGCTCGACGCGAAGACACGCGCGGCGCGCGCCTACCTCTACCACTGCGCCTGGCGCGTCACGCAGGGCCACGACGTGGTGCAGGACGTCTCCCTGCTCAAGGCGCTCACCGGCGAATTGGTCAACGAGGTGGTGCAGGGCTGCCAGCAGTTCCACGGCGGCATGGGCTACATGATCGGCACGCCGATCGAGCGCCTGTGGCGCGACGCGCGCATCCTGGCCATCGGCGGCGGCGCCACCGAGGTGATGCTCGACGAGGCCGCCAAACGCTACTGAGCCCGCGAAGGACACACGATGACGACGCTCGACATCCGCCGCCCCGCGCCGCACGTGGCCGAGGTCTGGCTGAACCGGCCCGAGGTGCGCAACGCCTTCAACGACGGCGTGATCGCCGAGCTGACGGCGGCCTTCGAGCAGCTCGGGCGCGACCTGAGCCTGCGCGCCATCGTGCTGGGCGGCCACGGCAAGGCCTTCTGCGCCGGCGCCGACCTGGGCTGGATGCGCGCGATGGCCGACTACACCTGGGAGCAGAACCGTGCCGACGCCCAGGCCCTGGCCGACATGCTCTGGACGATCTGGTCGTGCCCGCTGCCGGTGGTGGGGCGCATCCACGGCGACTGCTATGCCGGCGGCGTCGGTCTGGCGGCGGTGTGCGACGTGCTGGTGGCCGCCGAGGGCGTGCAGTTCTGCCTCTCGGAGGCGCGGCTCGGGCTGCTGCCGGCCACCATCGGCCCCTACGTCGTGCGCGCGATGGGCGAGCAGGCGGCGCGCCGCTGGTTCGTCACCGCCGAGCGCTTCTCGGCCGCGCAGGCGCAGGCGGTGGGCTTCGTGCACGAGGTCGTGGCGGCCGAACAGCTCGACGACACGGTGGGCGGCCTGGTCGACCTGCTGGTGGCCAACGGGCCCGCGGCGGTCAAGGCCTGCAAGCAGCTGGTCAAGGACGTCGCCGGCCGCCCGATCGACGAGGCGCTGCGTGCCGACACCGCGCGCCGCATCGCCGACATCCGCGCCAGCGCCGAGGGCCGCGAGGGCGTGCAGAGCTTCCTCGGCAAGCGCGCGCCGGCGTGGCTGCCACCCAAGTCGCCGGCGCCGTGAACACCCTGCCCGCGCTCGACACCACGCACCTGCTGGCGCTGGCCGCCGCGCTGGGCTGGGCCAGCGGCCTGCGCCTGTACGCGGTGGTCTTCCTCACCGGCCTGGCCGGCAGCATGGGCTGGGTGGCGCTGCCCGAAGGCCTGAAGCTGTTGCAGCAGCCGCCGCTGCTGTGGGCCAGCGGCGCGCTGCTGCTGGTGGAGTTCGCGGCCGACAAGGTGCCCTGGGTCGATTCGCTGTGGGACGCGGTGCACACCGTGATCCGCGTGCCGGCGGGGGCGGCGCTGGCCTGGTCGGTGTTCGGCGGCGACCAGGCGGCGTGGGCCGCCGCTGCCGCGCTGGCGGGCGGCGCACTGGCCGCCACGGCGCATGCAGCCAAGGCCACGACGCGCGCGGCGGTCAACACCTCGCCCGAGCCGTTCTCGAACATCGCGCTGTCGCTGCTGGGCGACGCGTTCGTGCCGCTGATGCTGTGGCTGTCGCAGGCCCACCCGGTGGTGTTCTTCGTCGCGCTGGCGCTGGCGCTCGTCGTCAGCATCGTGCTGATCGTCGTGCTGCTGCGTTTCATGCGCGGCTTCGCGCGGCGCTTGCGCGCGCATTTCGCATCGTCACCGGCAGGGGCCTGACATGTTCAAGAAGATCCTGATCGCCAACCGCGGGGAGATCGCCTGCCGCGTGGCCGCCACCGCGCGCCGCCTGGGCGTGCGCACGGTGGCCGTGTACTCCGACGCCGACGCCAACGCGCGCCACGTGCAGGCCTGCGACGAGGC
>DASTJE010000052.1:0-55327 GCA_035716845.1 Burkholderiaceae bacterium | reverse complement strand
CCGCCCTGCATCTGGCGCATGAAGTAGATCCACACGCCGATCAGCAGCAGGAAGGGCCCCCAGCTGATCAGCAGCGTCATCAGCAAAGAAGGCTCCTCGCGCGGCTTGACGTCGAACTTGACGCCGTTGGCGATCAGGTCGCCGACCAGCCCGCGGTCGAGGTAGGTCGCCGTGGTGCGAAGCTGGTTGCCCTCGGTGGTGACCGCCCGGATCTCGGTGCCGCCGGAGGCGCCTTCCTGCAGCGTGACCTGCTTGATGCGCTTGTTGCGCACTTCCTCGAGGAAGTCGGAATAACCGATCTGAGAGCCGGCGGTCGTGCTGCGATCGAGCTGCTTGAACACGGTGAACAGCACGAGGGCGATCACCAGCCAGACAGCGATCTTCGAAAACCATTGATTGTTCACCGCGGCTCCTTGTGCCGTTGCCCCATGCGCCCCCACGAACGCAATGAGACGGTAAGTGGGGGCGATTTTAGTTCGATCAAGCCTCGCGTCCCATGTGAGGATTGAACGCCAACCCTGCACCAGATCGGGACTTTTTGAGACCTATCCCGACGATAAAGGTTTCCGATGAACGGTCACGCGAGGCCTTGGGCTTGATCGGCTTGACGACCCTGAACGTGCTCTTGAACAGCTCGACGAGCTGGCTGTAGCCGCTGCCGTGGAACACCTTGGCCACCAGCGCCCCGTCGGGCCTGAGGCGACGCGCGGCGAAATCCACCGCCAACTCGACCAGATGGCTGATGCGCGCGGCGTCGGCGCTCTCGACGCCCGAAAGGTTGGGCGCCATGTCGGACACGACGACATCAACGGGCCGGCCGCCCAGCGCGGCCTCGAGCCGCCCCGCCACCGCGTCGTCGCGAAAGTCGCCCTGGATGAATTCGACGCCCTCGATGGGGTCGAACGGCAGGATGTCCAGGGCGATCAGCGTGCCGTCGAGCGCGCCGGCCGCCGCGCCGCCGGCGCCGGCCGTCCTGGGCGCGAAGCGTCGGCGCAGGTACTGGCTCCATGCGCCGGGCGTCGCCCCCAGGTCGACCACCACCTGGCCGGGCTTGATCAGCCCGAGCGCCTCGTCGATCTCCTTGAGCTTGTAGGCCGCGCGCGAACGGTAACCCTCGCGCTGCGCGAGCTTCACATACGGGTCGTTGACATGGTCGTTCAACCACGCCTTGTTGACCTTCTTGCTCTTCGTCTTGACCTTCATCGCCGACCGATAATACGCAGATGCCTGCACTTGTCCTGACTGCTGCCGCACGCCGCGAGCACCGCGCCGCCTCCCATCACCTCGATCCCGTGGTGGCCATCGGCGCCGAAGGGCTGACCGATGCCGTGACGCGCGAGATCGACGCCGCCCTGAAGGCCCATGGCCTGATCAAGGTGCGTGCCTTCAGCGACGAGCGCGATACGCGCGAGGCCTGGCTGGCCCGCCTCGCCGACGGCCTGAATGCCGCCGCGGTGCAGCACATCGGCAAGCTGCTGGTGCTCTGGCGCCCGATCCCGGCCAGGGAGAAGGCGCCGCGCGATGACCGCGGCGCGGCGCCCAAGGTCGTGAAGGTGGTCAAGTTCAGCAAGAGCGGCAATCATCGCCCGCAGGTCAAGAAGGTCACGGTGCGCGGCAACGAGCGCCTGACGCCCGGCGGACTCGTCAAACGCGCCAAGAAGCGCACCGCTGCCGGCAGCAAGAAGAAGGCGCTGTCCGGCCAGTGACGCCCCGGGCCCGCGGGGCGGCTGTGCCGCCTCGGCCTCAGACGTAGCGCACCGCCACGATCTCGTAGCTGCGCACGCCGCCGGGGGCCTGCACTTCGGCCACGTCGCCGGCCTCCTTGCCGATCAGCGCGCGCGCGATCGGCGAGCTGATCGAGATCAGCCCCAGCTTCAGGTCGGCCTCGTCGTCGCCCACGATCTGGTAGGTGACGCCCTGGCCGCTGTCCTCGTCCTCGAGCTCGACCGTGGCGCCGAACACCACGCGGCCGTCGGCATCGAGCGCCTTCGGGTCGATGATCTGGGCCGCCGCGAGCTTGGATTCGAGCTCGAGGATGCGCCCCTCGATGAAGCCCTGCTTGTCCTTGGCGGCGTCGTACTCGGCGTTCTCGGACAGGTCGCCCTGCGCGCGCGCCTCCGCGATCGCCTGGATCACGGCGTGGCGCTCGACGGTCTTCAGGCGGTGCAGCTCGGCCTTGAGCTTTTCCGCGCCGCGCACGGTGAGAGGAACGGTGGCCATGGTCTTGATCGAGGCTCTGAAATGAAGCCGCCGCCGAGGCGGCATGCCCGGCGGCGGCTGGTACCGGTGGATTTTAAACCGGCAGCGTGGCGTGCAGTTCCTGAAGAGACTTCACGCCGAAGTCGGCCTGGTGCTTGAGCGCCTCGGTCGCAGCCTCGCAGCCCGCCATCGTCGTGTAGTACGTCACCCGGTTGGCCAGCGCGGCGGTGCGGATGTAGCGCGAGTCGGCAATGGCAGTGCGCGTCTCGTCCACCGTGGTGAACACGAGCTGGATCTCGCCGCCCTTGATCATGTCGGCGATGTGCGGCCGACCGTCCTTGACCTTGTTGACCACCTTGACCGGCACCCCGGCCGAGGCGATGGCCGCGGCGGTGCCCTTGGTGGCCACCACCGAGTAGCCGAGGTCGTGCAGGTCCGACGCCACCTTGACGGCTCGGTCCTTGTCGTTGTCCTTGACCGTGATGACGACCGTGCCCCTGACCGGCAATCGCGATCCCGCCCCGAGCTGGCTCTTGAGCATGGCCTCGCCGAAGCTGTCGCCCACGCCCATCACCTCGCCGGTGGAGCGCATCTCGGGGCCGAGGATCGGATCGACGCCCGGGAACTTGTTGAACGGGAACACCGCCTCCTTGATGCTGAAGTACGGCGGGATCACTTCGCCCTTGACGCCCTGCTGCGGGAGCGCACGCCCGGCCATGCAGCGCGCGGCAATCTTGGCCAGCGGCTGGCCGGTGGCCTTGCTGACGTACGGCACCGTGCGGCTGGCGCGCGGGTTGACTTCCAGCACGTAGACCACCGCTTCGTCGCCCTCGCCCTGGATCGCGAACTGCACGTTCATCAGGCCGACGACCTTGAGGGCCTTGGCCATCTGGGTCGTCTGGTGCCGCAATTCGTCCTGCAGGGCCGGCGACAGCGAGTACGGCGGCAGCGAGCAGGCCGAGTCGCCGGAATGCACGCCGGCCTGCTCGATGTGCTCCATGATGCCGCCGATCATCACGTCGACGCCGTCGCTGATGCAGTCGACGTCCACCTCGATGGCGTCGTCGAGGAAGCGGTCGAGCAGCACCGGCGACTTCTCGCTGACGCGCACCGCCTCGCGCATGTAGCGCTCGAGGTCCTTGTCGCCATGCACGATCTCCATCGCGCGTCCGCCCAGCACGTAGCTCGGGCGTACCACCAGCGGGTAGCCGATCTCCTTGGCCAGCGCCAGCGCGGCCTCCTCGGTGCGCGCGGTGCGGTTGGGCGGCTGCCTCAGGCCCAGCGCATGCAGCAGTTTCTGGAAGCGCTCGCGGTCCTCGGCAATGTCGATCGAGTCCGGCGAGGTGCCGATGATCGGCACGCCGGCGCGCTCGAGGTCGAGCGCCAGCTTGAGCGGCGTCTGGCCGCCGTACTGCACGATCACGCCGGTGGGCTTCTCCTTGTCGACGATCTCGAGCACGTCCTCCAGCGTCACCGGCTCGAAGTAGAGACGGTCGCTGGTGTCGTAGTCGGTCGACACCGTCTCCGGGTTGCAGTTGACCATGATGGTCTCGTACCCGTCCTCACGCATGGCCAGCGCGGCGTGCACGCAGCAGTAGTCGAACTCGATGCCCTGGCCGATGCGGTTCGGCCCCCCGCCCAGCACCATGATCTTCCTGCGGTCGGTCGGCGCGGCCTCGCACTCCTCGTCGTAGGTCGAGTACATGTAGGCCGTCTGCGTCGCGAACTCGGCCGCGCAGGTGTCCACCCGCTTGTACACGGGCCGCACGCCCAGCGCGTGTCGGCGCTCGCGCACCGCATGCTGGTGGGTGCCCAGCAGCCTGGCCAGCCGGCGGTCCGAGAAGCCCTTGCGCTTGAGGAAGCGCAACTCCGCGGCCGACAGGCTCTCGACGCTGCGGCCGGCCAGCGCCTTCTCGGCGGCCACGATCTGCTCGATCTGCGCCAGGAACCAGGGGTCGATCTTCGTCTCCTCGAAGATGTCGTCGAGCGTCATGCCGATGCGGAACGCATCGCCGACGTAGAGGATGCGTTCGGGGCCGGCGTTGCCGATGGCCTCGACGATCTCCTCGCGCTCGGTCTCGCGCTCGGTCAGGCCGTCGATGCCGGTTTCCAGGCCGCGCAGGGCCTTCTGGAAGCTCTCCTGGAAGGTACGGCCCATCGCCATCACCTCGCCCACCGACTTCATCTGCGTCGTCAGGTGCGGGTCGGCCTCGCGGAACTTCTCGAAGGCGAAGCGCGGGATCTTGGTGACGACGTAGTCGATGCTGGGCTCGAAACTCGCCGGCGTCGCCCCGCCGGTGATGTCGTTGCGCAACTCGTCCAGCGTGTAGCCCACCGCCAGCTTGGCGGCCACCTTGGCGATCGGGAACCCGGTGGCCTTGGAGGCCAGGGCCGACGAGCGCGACACCCGCGGGTTCATCTCGATCACGGTCATCCGTCCGTTGTCCGGGTTGATCGAGAACTGAACGTTGGACCCGCCGGTGTCCACCCCGATCTCGCGCAGGATCGCGATCGAGGCATTGCGCATCAGCTGGTATTCCTTGTCGGTGAGCGTCTGCGCCGGGGCCACGGTGATCGAGTCGCCGGTGTGGATCCCCATCGGATCGAGGTTCTCGATCGAGCAGACGATGATGCAGTTGTCCGCCCGGTCGCGGACCACCTCCATCTCGAACTCCTTCCAGCCGATCAGGCTCTCCTCGATCAGGAGTTCATTGGTCGGCGAGAGGTCGAGGCCGCGCTTGCAGATCTCCTCGAACTCCTCCGGGTTGTAGGCGATGCCGCCGCCGGTGCCGCCGAGGGTGAAACTGGGGCGGATCACCATCGGGAAGCCGGAACCGCCAATTTCGGCCTGGATGCGCTTCTGCACGCTCCAGGCCTCCTCCATCGAGTGCGCGATCCCGCTCTTGGCGGAGTCCAGGCCGATCGAGGTCATCGCGTCCTTGAACTTCAGGCGGTCCTCGGCCTTCTCGATGGCCTTCTCGTTGGCGCCGATCATCTCGACGCCGTACTTCGCCAGCACGCCATTGCGGTGCAGGTCGAGCGCGCAGTTGAGCGCAGTCTGTCCACCCATGGTGGGCAACACTGCGTCGGGCCGCTCCTTGGCGATGATCTTCTCGACCACCTGCCAGGTGATGGGCTCGATGTAGGTGGCATCGGCCATGCCCGGGTCGGTCATGATCGTCGCCGGGTTGCTGTTGACGAGGATGACGCGGTAGCCCTCCTCGCGCAGCGCCTTGCAGGCCTGGGCGCCCGAGTAGTCGAACTCGCAAGCTTGGCCGATGACGATCGGGCCGGCGCCGATGATGAGGATGCTCTTGAGGTCGGTGCGCTTCGGCATTTAGCGGCTCTCCATCAGCTTGACGAAGCGGTCGAACAGGTAGGCGATGTCGTGGGGCCCGGGCGAGGCCTCCGGATGGCCCTGGAAGCAGAAGGCGGGCCGGTCGGTGCGCGCCAGCCCCTGCAGAGTGCCGTCGAACAGGCTCACGTGGGTCGCGCGCAGCGTGGCGGGCAGGCTCTTCTCGTCGACGGCGAATCCGTGGTTCTGGCTGGTGATGCTGACGCGGCCGCTGTCGAGGTCCTTCACCGGGTGGTTGGCCCCGTGGTGGCCGAACTTCATCTTGAAGGTGCGCGCCCCCGAGGCCAGGGCCATGATCTGGTGCCCCAGGCAGATGCCGAAGGTGGGGATGCCCGTGTCGATCAGCGCTCGCGTGGCGCTGATCGCGTAGTCGCAGGGCTCGGGATCGCCCGGCCCGTTGCTGAGGAACACGCCGTCGGGCCGCATCGCCAGCACCTCGGCCGCCGCCGTCTGCGCCGGTACCACGGTGATGCGGCAGCCACGCGAGGCCAGCATGCGCAGGATGTTGCGCTTGACGCCGAAATCGTAGGCCACCACGTGGTGCCGCGGCGCCGCCTGCGCGCCGTAGCCGCTGCCGAGCGCCCACTCGGTCTCGGTCCAGGCGTACGGGGTGCCGACCGACACCACCTTCGCCAGGTCGAGCCCGGCCATGCTCGGGGCGCCGCGCGCCGCCGCGACGGCAGCCTCCTGCTCCGCGCGCCCGACGACGCTGCCCTTGGGAAACGCCACGATGCAGCCGTTCTGGGCGCCCTTCTCGCGCAGCAGGCGCGTGAGCTTGCGGGTGTCGATGTCGGCGATGCCCACCGTGCCCTCGCGCTGCAGGTACTCCGACAGCGTCTGCCCGGCGCGGAAGTTGGACACCCGCACCGGCAGGTCGCGGATCACCAACCCGGCCGCAAACACCTTGCGTGCCTCGACGTCCTCGGGGTTGACGCCGTAGTTGCCGATGTGCGGATACGTCAGCGTGACGATCTGCTGGCAGTAGCTCGGGTCGGTCAGGATCTCCTGGTAGCCGGTGAGCGCGGTGTTGAACACCACTTCGCCTACCGTCCGGCCAGGCGCACCGATGGAGGTACCGTGAAACACCGTGCCGTCGGCGAGGGCGAGCACGGCGGGAGGAAGGTCGGGCAGCAAATCAGGCTCCGGGGCGGCATTGAGGCCCGCGGTTTCTGCACCGGCGCTGAACGGACAGGGTTCAGGGAACCGGTGTGCTGGTCCGGTGGAGGAGTCTGCAGGAAAACCGAGGGCGAGGGCTGGCGAAAAAGCCAGCAATTATAGCTGCGGCCCGACGCTGCCGTGCCGCTCAGGCGCCGAGCGCGGCGACGCCGGCGCGTGCGATCTGCGCGTCCTCGCTGGACTTGACGCCGCTCACGCCCACGGCGCCGACGCAGTGGCCGTCGAGCATCACCGGGACCCCGCCTTCGAGCATGCCTTCGAGCACCGGCGCGCTCAGGAAGGAAGTGCGACCGCCGTTGATCACGTCCTCGTAGACCTTGGACTCTCGACGGCCCAGCGCAGCGGTGCGCGCCTTGGCCGGCGCGATCTGGGCCGAGATGGGCGCCGCCCCGTCGAGCCGCTGCAGCCACAGGGGGTGGCCGCCGTCATCGACGACGGCGATCGACACCGCCCACTGGTGGGCAAGCGCCTCGGCCTCGGCGGCAGCGGCGATGCGACGGGCGTCTTCGAGCGTCAGGTAGGGTTTGGTCGGCATGGTCGTTTCGGCAATTGATCTCGGCGCGCTGACTTTAAGGGCTGGCCGGACTCGGATTTCGCCACTCGAATCAAGGTCATTCCTGACGCAAACGGTGGGGAACTTAGAATCCGCCCGCGTGCTCCAATGGCACGTCTCTCAACGAACGGAGGTTTGTGACATGAATGACCGCCTGCAACCCGTCCTTGTCGGCAGCGCCGGCACCGGCGCGCTGACCGGCGAGCGCAGCCGCGTGCTGCGCAACACCTACCTGCTGCTCGCCCTGTCGCTGATCCCCACGGTGCTGGGGGCGTGGATCGGGGTCACCACCGGCGTGGTCGCGAAGCTCGGTGTGGGGATGTCCGCCATCGTGTTCCTGGGTGGCGCCTTCGGCTTCATGTTCGCGATCGAGAAGTACAAGAACTCGGGCACCGGCGTCGCGCTGCTGCTGGGCTTCACGTTCTTCATGGGCCTGATGCTGTCACGCCTGCTCGCGGCGGTGCTGGGCCTGGCCAATGGCGCCTCGCTGATCATGACCGCCTTCGGCGGCACGGCGGCGGTGTTCTTCGCGATGGCCAGCCTGGCCACCGTGATCAAGCGCGACCTGTCGTCGATGGGCAAGTTCCTGTTCGTCGGCGCCATCCTGCTGCTGGTGGCCGGCCTCGTGAACCTGTTCGTGCAGTCGAGCGCGCTGATGCTGACCTTGTCGGTGGTCGCCATCGGTCTGTTCTCGGCCTTCATGCTGTACGACATCAAGCGCATCGTCGACGGCGGCGAAACGAACTACGTGACCGCGACGTTGGCCATCTACATGGACGTCTACAACGTCTTCCAGAGCCTGCTGATGCTGCTGGGCGTGTTCGGCGGCGAGCGCGAATAGGCCGCCCCGCACCTGACGGATGCGACAAGGCCCCCTCGCGGGGCCTTGTTGCTTCAGGGCCTGTCGAACACCGCGATCGACTCCACGTGCGCGGTGTGCGGGAACATGTTCACCACCCCCGCCGCGCTGCAACGGTAGCCCGCCTGGTGCACGATCAGCCCGGCATCGCGTGCCAGCGTGGCCGGGTTGCAGCTGACATAGACGATGCGGCGCGGCGGCGCCCATCCCGCCCGCCCGTCCTGCACCTTGTCGACCAGCGCCTTGCTGAGGGCGAAGGCCCCTTCGCGCGGCGGATCGACGAGCCACCGATCGGCGGTGCCGTCCGCCACCAGCAGATCGGGGCTCATTTCGAACAGGTTGCGGGCCGCGAAGACCGTGCGCGACGCCAGGCCGTTGCGCGCCGCGTTGTCGCGCGCCCGCGCGACCAGCGTCTCGCTGCCTTCGATGCCGAGCACCGAACCCGCGAGCGTGGCCAGCGGCAGCGTGAAGTTGCCCAGCCCGCAGAACCAGTCGATCACGCGCTCTGAGGGCTGGGGGTCGAGGAGCCGCACGGCGCGCCCGACCAGCACGCGGTTGATGTGCGGGTTGACCTGGGTGAAGTCGGTCGGCCGGAACGGCATCGTGATGCCGAACTCCGGCAGGGTGTAGCTCAATGCCGGACCGCCGTCGTCCAGCAGGTGCACGCTGTCGGGGCCCTTGGGCTGCAGCCACCACTGAACCCCGTGAAGACGGCCGAACTCGCGCAAGCGCTGCGAGTCGTCCTGCGACAGCGGTTCGAGGTGCCGCAACACGAGGGCGCAGACGGACTCGCCTTGCGCCAATTCGATCTGCGGCACGCGGTCACGCGCGTCCAGGGACGCCACCAGCTCGCGCAACGGCACCAGCATCGAACTCACGGCCGGAGGCAGCACGGCACAGGACTTCATGTCCGCGATGTAGCGCGACTTGCGCTCGTGGAAACCCACCAGCACCGCGCCCTTCTTCGGCACGTGGCGCACGGACAGGCGCGCCCGGTCTCGATAACCCCAGGCCGGGCCCTCGATCGGCCGCAGCACGCGTTCGGGCCGCACCTTGGCCAGGTGCCAGAGATCGTCTTCGAGCGTGCGCTGCTTCACCGCCAGCTGGCCGGCCGGATGCAGGTGCTGCATCTTGCAGCCGCCGCAGGCCCCCGCGTGCAGGCCGAAGTGCGGGCAGGCCGGCCGCACGCGCAACGCGCTCTCTCGCGCCAGGGCCGTCATCGTGGCCTGCGCCCAGTTGTTCTTGCGGCGGTGCACCTGCACCTGCACGCGCTCGCCGGGCAAGGCCCCCTCGATGAAAACCACCTTGCCGTCGGCGTCGCGTGCGACGCCCTGGGCCTCGAGGTCGAGCGACTCGACCTCCAGCCATTCGCCTTCTGCTGTCATGGGGCCGGATTATCCGGACCCGCACCGCCGGTTCAGGCCCAGGCGGCCAGATACTGCGCCCAGTGCGGCTCCGTGCTCCCGCGCAGCACCTCGCGCACATAGGCGAGCTCGCGTTCGTGCTCGGCCACCGTGAAGCCCCCGCGCATCTGCTGGAAGCGGCAGTACAGCAGGTAGGTGTTCAGGACGTCGGTTTCGCAGTAGCGCCGGATGTCGTCCAGCTTGCCGTCGAGGAAGGCCGCATGCACCTGCGAGCCGTCCATGCCGAGCTTGCCCGGCAGCCCGCACAGCTTGGCCATCGCGTCCAGCGGCGCATTGGCCCGAGGCTGGTAGAGCGCCAGAAGATCCATCAGATCGAGGTGTCGCGTGTGGTAGCGCGAGATGTAGTTGTTCCACTTGAACTCGCGGTCGTCCTCGCCGAGGTCCCAGTACTTGTCGGCCACCACGCCATGACGCAGGCCCCGGTAATGCAGCACCGGCAGGTCGAAGCCACCGCCGTTCCAGCTCACCAGCTGCGGCTGGTGCTTCTCGATCTTGTCGAAGAAGGTCTGCACGATGGCACCCTCCTCGGCCGCGTCGCCGGCGCTGAAGGACTGCATCGTCAGGCCCTTGGCACTGCGGAACACGCAGGAGATGACCAGCACGCGCTGCAGGTACAGCGGCAGCATCTCGCCCTTGCCGGCCGCCGTGCGTTCGGCCACCTCGGCCGCGAGGACCTCGGCATCCGACAGCGCGGCATCCGCACCGCGCAGGGCACGCAGTCCGGCCAGGTCGGGAATCGTCTCGATGTCGAAGACGAGGACGGGCCACTGCGGCATGGCGCTCAGAACACGCTGTCGCGGTCGACACCGCGACGCATCAGGTGGCGCTTGAGCTTGAGCAGGGCTTCCTGCTGGATCTGTCGCACTCGCTCGCGCGTGAGCCCGAGCCGCTCGGCAAGCGCCTCGAGGGTCTCGCTGGCGTGTCCATGCAGTCCGAATCGACCGGTGAGGATTTCGCGCTCGCGTGCGCTGAGCACCAGCAGTTCGCCCTCGAGCAGCCGCAGCAGCTCGTGGTCGAGCACGCCCTTGGACGGGTCGATGCCGTCGACGTCGCCCACGCTGTCGACCCAGCTGTCGGCCGCACCGCTGTCGCGCGGAGCGTCCAGCGACAGCGGCTGTTCGGCGTGGGACAGCAACTCGGCGATCTCGTCCGCCGGGCGCCCCAGCGCGCGCGCAATGGACGCCACGCCGGCGGGTCCGGCGCGGTCCTGGCTGTCGGGCCCACGCGACTGTTCGAGCGTGCGACGCGTCCTGAGCACCTGGTGCAGGTCGCGCACCACGTGCACCGGCAACCGCACGAGCCGCGCCTGTTGCACGATCGCGTGCTCGATGCTCTGGCGGATCCACCACGACGCGTAGGTCGAAAACCGGAACCCGCGCTCCGGCTCGAATTTCGCCGTCGCGTGCATGAGGCCCAGATTGCCTTCCTCGATCAGATCCGACAGCGGCAGCCCGCGTCCCAGGTAATGCTTGGCGATGCTCACCACCAGGCGCAGGTTGCGCTCGATCATCTCCTGGCGGGCTGAAAAGTCGCCACCACGCACACGCTGCGCCGCGGCGAACTCCTCGTCGGGTGTGAACAGCCGCGCCCGACGGATATCGCGGAGATAGGCCGCCAGCGTGTCGGCGGCGTCGCTGTCGTCGGCCTGCCAGCCGGCCATCGCGCCCGCATCACCATCGTCGGCACCGATCGTCTCGCCGCCATCGCGCGCCGGTTCGCCGGGAGCAAGCTGGCCGGGATCGTGCACCTGCACGTTCATGGCGGGTCCGAGGTCAGCGCGCGGGCAGCAATCGCGTCGGATCGACCGGCTTGCCGAGACGGCGAATCTCGAAGTGAAGCTGCACGCGCTCGGCGTCGCTCGACCCCATTTCCGCGATCTTCTGCCCGCGGCGCACCACCTGGTCTTCCTTGACCAGCAGCGTCTGGTTGTGCGCGTAGGCGGACAGGTAGGTGCCGTTGTGCTTGACGATCACGAGGTTGCCGTAACCGCGCAAGCCGGATCCGGCGTACACGACGCGGCCGTCGGCGGCCGCCAGCACGGGATCCCCCTGCTTGCCGGCAAAGACCAAACCCTTGCTCTTCGTCTCGTCGAACGGCACGGCCACACTTGTCGCGGTCGGCCATGCCCAGGCGACGTCATCGTCGCCCTCGCGCGGCGTCGCCGCGGCCGCGACAGGCACCGATGCCGGCGCGCTCGCGGGCGCCGAAGCGCCGACGCCCGGGCGCACGTCCAGCGGCCGGGGTTCGGCCCGGCCGGCGATGACGCCGCGGGTGGTGGGGGCCGCGGGATCGGTACCCGGCGGCGCGACGCGAAGCACCTGCCCGACCTCGAGCACATTGGGATTCTCGATCGCGTTCCAGCGCGCGATGTCGCGCCAGTTCTGGCCCGTTTCGAGGCCGATGCGGATCATCGTGTCGCCCGGCTTGACCGTGTAGTAACCCGGCTTGCCTGCGTTCTCTGCACCGGCCGGCGGCCTCGCGGGATCTGCAGACGCCGGCGCCGCCGCAGGTGCCACTGGCGCGGTGCGCGCGCCGGCACGGTCTTCCACGGGCGCCTTGTGCAGCGGCGCCGCGCAGCCGACGAGCGCCGCCAGCGCCACCGCGCAGACCAGCGCACGCCAGGGACGGATCACGGCAACGGAAGAAACCAGTCGATTCATGCTGTGCCCGATCTTAACGGGACGAACCTCACGCCCTCGTGGAGGGTGCGCGTCCAGCCCTGCGCCGTGCGGTCGATCGACATCAGCACCTGATCGCCGCCGGGGGCCACGCGCGTGGGCGCGACCAGGCGGCCGCCGGTCGCCAGCTGCTCCAGCCAGGCATCCGGGATGTCGTCGCCACCGGCCGCGCAGACGATGGCGTCATAAGGGGCGTTGGGCGGATGCCCGAGGCGCCCGTCGCCGTACACCAGCCGCACGTTGCGCAGGTCCAATGATGCGAGATTGCGCTGAGCCCGGTCGAACAGCGGTCTCAGTCGCTCGATCGACACCACGGAAGCCGCCACCAGCGACAACACGGCGGCCTGGTAGCCACAGCCCGAGCCGATCTCCAGCACGCGCCCCAGATGCGCGCGCCCGGGCCCGTTGCCCGGCGCGCCGAACAGCAGTTCGATCGCGCGTGCGACGACCCAGGGTTGCGAGATGGTTTGACCATGGCCGATCGGCAGCGCCGTGTTCTCGTACGCCTGCACGCTGAGGGCGGGATCCACGAACGCGTGACGAGGGATGCGGGCCATGGCTTCGAGGACCGGCTCGCAGCGGATCCCCTCGGCACGCAGCCGCGCCACCATGCGATCGCGCACGGCCTGGGAATCCAGCCCCAGTCCGCGAGGCGTCTCGGGCGCGCTGCCCGGTGTCATGGCCTTGGGCGCCGCCACCCGGCCCAACGGCAACGGAAACCGCGCGCCCGAACGGCTCATGGGCGCGCGAGCTGTTGCCGCCAGTCGGAGAGCCGCTCGTGGTCCGTGAGGTCGACCTGCAACGGCGTGATCGACACGCAGCCTGCCGCCGTGGCGTGGAAATCGGTGCCCTCGCCGGCTTCGCGGGCGTCGCCTGCCGGCCCGATCCAGTAGATCGTCTCGCCGCGCGGACTGTGCTGCTGGATCACGGGTTCGCTCGCGTGGCGGCGCCCCAGCCGCGTCACGACGCGAGGCAGGGCGGCGGCATCGTTGCGGTTCGGGATGTTGACGTTGAGCAGGAAAGGTTGGGCGCCGCGTGGCCTGGCGAGGACGTCTTCCACGATGGCCCGCGCCACCGCGGCCGCCGCATCGAGATGCGCCCACCCCTTGTCCACCTGCGAGAAGGCAATGGCTGGAATGCCGAAGAGATACCCCTCCATCGCGGCGGCCACGGTGCCCGAATACAGCGTGTCGTCGCCCATGTTGGCGCCATTGTTGATGCCCGAAAGCACGAGATCCGGTCGCGCGGGCAGCAGGCCGGTCAGCGCCACGTGCACGCAGTCCGACGGCGTGCCGTTGATGTAGCGAAAGCCATTGATGCCCTGGTACACGGACAGCGGGCGGTGCAGGGACAGCGAGTTCGACGTGCCGCTGGCGTTCTGCTCCGGCGCGATCACGTCGATCTCGCCCAGGCCCTGCATGGACCTGACGAGTGCCGCCAGCCCTGGCGCGAGGTAGCCGTCGTCATTGGCGATGAGGATGCGCATGGCCGGATTGTAGGCAGCGCCTGCGCGGGCAACGGTCGCGTGCCTATCATCACGGGCGCAGCAAGCGCTGGGAGGAACCCGATGAAAGCCTGGTTGTGCGACGACCCGAGCGGCGTCGACGCATTGCGTCTCGTCGACCTGCCGACGCCGGAGCCCGCGCCCGGCCAGGTGCGCGTGCGCGTTCATGCCGCGAGCCTGAACTTCCCGGACCTGCTGACGGTGCAAGGCAAGTACCAGATCAGGCCGGCCTTGCCGTTCGTGCCTGGCAGCGAGTACTCGGGCACGGTCGAAGCCGTGGGCGCCGGCGTGACCGAGTTCGGCGTCGGGGACCCGGTCATCAGTCTCGGCGTGACCGGCGGCTTTGCGACACACGCCGTCGCCGACGCGAATCACCTGATCCGGGTCTCCGCGGCGATGGACCTCGACGACGCCGCCGCGTTCGTCTTCACCTACGGAACATCCTGGCATGCGCTGCACGATCGCGCTGCCCTGCGCCGCGGCGAGACCGTGCTCGTGCTCGGTGCCGCCGGAGGGGTGGGCAGTGCGGCGGTTCAGATTGCCGTTGCCGCGGGCGCACGCGTGATCGCAGCCGCGTCGAGCGCCGAGAAGTGCGACTTCTGCAGGCGCCTCGGTGCGCACGCGACGATCGAGCTCGGGCGCGAGGACCTGCGTGCTGCGCTCAAGGCGCACACCGACGGGCGCGGCCCCGACATCGTGTACGACCCGGTGGGCGGCGATTGGGCGGAACTCGCCTTCCGTTCGATCGCCTGGCGCGGGCGCTATCTCGTCGTGGGGTTTGCCGGCGGCGCCATTCCCGCCCTGCCCTTCAATCTGCCGTTGCTCAAGGGGGCCTCGATCGTCGGCGTGTTCTGGGGCGACTTCGTGCGTCGCGAGGCGGCCGCCTTCCGGCAAGACCTGCAACACCTCTTCGACGGCCATGCCACCGGGGCGCTGCGCCCCGCCATCGACCAGCGCTTTGCGCTGGCGGACCTCCCGCAGGCCTACGGGCGCATGGCGTCGCGCCGCGTGCAGGGCAAATTGCTGGTGTGCCCCCAGCGATGAGCTAGCATCTGCGCTTCAAAGGGGGCGGTACATGGCAGTCAAGGTTCTGATCCTCGAAGACAACCCGGTGGCGAGGGCCTTCCTCTGCCGCGTGGTGCGCGAGAGTTTCAGCGATGCCATTGCCATCACCGAGGCCGGCGATCTGGACAGCGCGCGGCGGCAGGTCGCGCTGGCCGGTGGTGCGACCGGCATGCACGGCGCGGACCCCTTCAAGCTGATCTTCGTCGACCTCGAACTGCCGGACGGCAATGGACTGGATCTGCTGGTGGAACTGGCGCACTACCCTGCCACCAAGATCGTCACCACCCTCTATTCGGACGACGACCATCTCTTTCCCGCCCTGCAGAAGGGCGCCGACGGCTACCTGCTCAAGGAGGACCGTTTCGAGGTGCTGGTCGAGGAGTTGCAGAAGATCGTGCGTGGTCAGCCGCCCCTGTCGCCAGCCATCGCCCGGCGCCTGCTGACCCACTTCAGGAGCGGTGTGGATACCGAGTCCAATGGCGCCGCACGAGGCCTGTCGAGCGCGAACTTCGCCACCAGCAAGCCGATCCCGCTGGTCGACAAACCCCTTGACCACGAGCGCCTCACGCCACGCGAGAGCGAGGTGCTGACCTACCTCAGCAAGGGTTTCACGATCAAGGAGATCGCCAGCCTGATGGGCATCAAGTGGTTCACGGTCAACGACCACATCAAGTCCATCTACAAGAAGCTCAACGTGTCCAGCCGGGCCGAGGCTGCCGTGCTGGCGAGCAAGCAAGGGTTGGTCTGACGTCGCACGACGCCACGCGCCGACCGCTTCCCCACACGAGCGCCGAGCGTGCCGGAACAGCCGCTCCCCAGCAGGTCCCCGCAGCTTGGCGACCACGCGCCGCGCCGTCCCGCCTCCGTGTCTGTCGAGCGGGGCGGTTGGCGTATGCGCTCGGCGCGCTGGGTCGGTTGGCGCCTGCGCGGGCTGATCGCGGCCGCCCTGGTGGGCTGTGTGCTGCTCTTCGTGCTTCTGCGCGCGCTGGTCGCCCAGCCCGTCCTCGACGCGGATCTCGTCGCCGGGCCTAACCGCACCGTCTTGCTCGCGCTGCCCGACGAGACCGTTGCCGTGACAGCATTGCACGACGTCACGGGTGTCGCCGTGCCGATCGATGGCGCGTTGCTGGAGCGATCCGTCCGCTGGGGCATCGCCGACGTGCAAAGGCAGCGCACGATTGCGCAACACGAAGCCCTGTCGCGCGCGCTGGCGAGCGGGCAGGTCGCTTTCGTCCGCACCGACGGCCTGACCTTCGTGGTCGTCACGCGCCCGCGAGGGACTGAGGGGCTCGGCTGGACGTTCTGGTTCTTCGCAGCCGGCGCACTGTTCGTCTACCTGATCGGGATGGTCGTGTTGTTTGCCAAGCCCGACCGACGTCATGTGATCTATGCCCTCATGGCGCTGACGCAGGTCGGCGCGCTCGCGCTGATGGCGGTCACCGCCGCGCGCTCACCCGGCTGGGCGGCCGGCTTCATGAGCTGGGAGGGAACTCTGCGCGCGGTCCTGGACCTCGCCGGCGCCGCCGCCCTGCTGCACCTCGTGTCCTTCACGCCGCGCCGCCGACGTTGGGGCACGGTGCAGGCGTTGTCGGCGTGGTTCACGGCGGGCGCAATCGGGTGGGCCCTCGCCGAGCATGCCGTCGACCACGCCTGGTGGTGGACACAGGCGGCCCTGGCCTTGGCGTTCGGACTGGCCACCGTGCAGTTGCGTCAGGCCCAGCGCGTGCGGGCGCATCCCGTGACGGGCCAGTTGCTGCGCAGCTGTGCCGCCGCGTTGGCGACGCTGCTGCTGCTCTCGCTGCTGGTGTGGCTGGCCGGCGAAAGCAGCGCAGCGGCACCGGCCGCCCGCACGGCCGCCGCGACGATCTGGACGTTGTTCGTCGCGACGCTCCTGTTGCTGTCGCCGTTGATGGCGCGCGCACAGTACCTGTTGCGTGAGTTCGCGCTGGTGGCCGGGGTCTCGACGGTCGCCACGGCGCTCGACCTTCTGTTTGCCGCCATCTTCTCGATGGGAAGCTTCGCTTCGCTGACCCTGGCACTGTTCGTCTCGCTGGGCGCGTACGCCGGGGCGCGCCAATGGCTGGTGACACGGCTGGTGGCGCGCGAGCGCATGACCACCGAGCGCATGTTCGAGCACCTCTACCGTGTGGCGCGCGAGATCCAGCGGCAACCCAACCAGGCCGTCGCGCAGCTCGGGCGCCTTCTGCGCGAGCTGTTCGACCCACTGCACGTGCAGGCAAGCCGTCAGCGTGGGAGCCGCGCGCGCGTCACCGATGACGGCGCCCGGTTGGTGGTGCCGATTCCGGCCGCGCCGGACGCGCCGTACGGCGCACTGGTGCTCGGGCTGGCCGGGCGCGGACGCCGCCTGTTCACGTTCGAGGACGCCCGTCTGGCCGACCGCATCGTCGAGCTCGTCGGGCGCGCGGTGGAGTACGACCGCGCGGTCGAGCACGGCCGCAACGAGGAGCGCGTGCGCATCGCCCAGGACCTGCACGACGACATCGGCGCGCGCCTGCTGACCCTGATGTACCAGGCGCCGAATCGAGAGATGGAGGACTACGTCCGCCACACCCTGAAGGACCTCAAGACCTTGACGCGCGGCCTTGCCGCGTCCAGCCATCGCCTGTCGCACGCCGCGGCCGAGTGGAAGGCGGACCTTGGCCAGCGACTCGGTGCGGCAGACTGCGAACTCGGCTGGTCGTTCACGTTCGACCACGACTTCGAGCTGTCGGTCGTCCAATGGTCGGCCCTCACGCGGATCCTGCGCGAGCTGGTGAGCAATGCGATCGCCCACGCGCAGGCCACGCGCGTCGACATCGACGCTGCCGTGCAGGGTGGTCGCCTGACGCTCTCCGTGATCGACAACGGGCGCGGCGGCGATCCCGCGACCTGGGCCCATGGTCTGGGGCTCGGCGGCGTGCGCAAGCGCGTCAAGCAGCTCGGCGGCGAGGTCCGATGGGAACCTCATCTGCCGAAGGGAACGGCCTGCCGGGTGTTCGTGCCGGAGTTCGGCCCCATGCCGCCGAGCGACCCGAGCTGACCACGACCGCGCCGGACACGCATTCCATGCATCGCCCCGCATACCGCCCACGATGAGCTTCGACGCCTGGGTACTCGAACACGAACCCGCCATTCGGCTGACCGTGTTCGTCGGCGTGTTCGTCGTGGTGGGCGCGTGGGAGTCGATCTCGCCGCGGCGCGCGCTGGTCGTGCCCAAGGCATCGCGTTGGGTGCACAACATGTCGCTGGTTGCGCTCAATACCGTGCTCGTGCGCCTTGTGTTCCCGTTGGCGGCAGCCGGCTTCGCGGCCCTGTGCGCGTCGCGTGGCTGGGGCCTGCTGAACCAGGCCCGACTGCCTGCCTGGATCGCGTGGGCCCTGGCCGTGATGGCGCTGGACTTCGTGATCTGGCTGCAGCACGTGATGCTGCACGCCGTGCCGCTGCTGTGGCGGCTGCACCGAGTGCACCATGCCGATCTCGATTACGACGTGACGACCGGCGCACGCTTCCATCCGCTCGAGATCGTGCTGTCGATGGGGATCAAGTTCGCCGCCATCGCGCTGCTGGGCCCGCCCGTCGTCGCGGTCGTGGCCTTCGAAGTGCTGCTCAATGCGACCTCGATGTTCAACCACGGCAACATCAGGCTGCCGACGGCGCTGGACAGGGTGCTGCGCTGGCTCGTGGTCACGCCCGACATGCACCGAGTCCACCACTCGACCGACGACGAGGAAACGAACTCCAACTTCGGCTTCAACCTGCCTTGGTGGGACCGCCTGTTCGGCACGTATCGACCGCAACCGCGCAGCCCCCACGAGACCATGGAGATCGGCCTGCGGGGCGCGCGCGATGTGCTCGACACCAACCGACTGCCGGGCATGCTCGCGATGCCCTGGCGCGCCGTCCCCGGCGGGTACGACATCGCCCGTCGCCGCTCGAAGGCCGCACAACGTGCGCCGAACGGCGACCCGCCGCGCAAGGGTGCCTCAGAAGAGGAAACGGGCTAGGAGCTTGTGACTCCTAACCCGTTGATTTCAATGGTCGGGGTGGCGGGATTCGAACTCGCGACCCCTTGCACCCCATGCAAGTGCGCTACCAGGCTGCGCTACACCCCGACGAAGCTGCGAAGTATACCGGTTCGTCCGCACCGCCTCAGTCGCCGAGGAGTTCGCGCAGCGAAAGCAATTCGGATCGCCACTGCCCGTCGGAAAGCGCACGGACCGTTTGCCGATCGCCGGCTGCCGCGGTGACGTGCGTCGACGACTCGTCGAGTGCATCGACGGGCTGGGGTTCGTCCCGCTCGCGAGGTCCGATGGCCGACTCGGCGAGCCGGTTGCGCGCGCCGCTGATGGTGAAACCCTGCTCGTACAGCAGGTCGCGAATGCGACGGATCAGCAGCACTTCATGGTGCTGGTAGTAGCGGCGGTTGCCGCGCCGCTTCATCGGCTTGAGTTGCGTGAACTCCTGTTCCCAGTACCGCAGGACGTAAGGCTTGACGCCGCACAACTCGCTCACCTCACCGATGGTGAAGTAGCGTTTGGCAGGAATTGCCGGCAGCGCTTTCTCCATTGAAATCAAGAGCTTTCACCAGGAAAGCTCAGAATCTACTCGAAGTCGTCCGCCGCGGGCGCGTCGCCTTGCACGAGTCCTTTCAATTTGTGGCTTGCGTGAAATGTGACCACGTTGCGGGCCTTGATCGGGATCGACTCGCCGGTACGGGGGTTGCGCCCCGGCCGGGGTGCCTTGCGCCGGATGTTGAAGTTGCCGAAGCCGGAGAGCTTGACGTCCCGCCCCTCGACAAGCGCCGCGTGGATGATGTCGAAGAAGGCCTCGACCATGTCCTTGGATTCCCGCTTGTTGAGGCCGAGGCGCTCGAACAGCAGGTCGGCCAGTTCGGCCTTCGTCAGCGTCGGAGTCTCCAGCGACGGCAGGATGACGCGCGTTGCGCGGGGGGCGGTGCCCTCGGGTGGCGGGTTCATCATGATTGCTCCTGCACGCTGGGTCAGGCTCGCAGGCGCGCGCCCAGGCGCTCCTGCAGCCTGCCCAGGAGTTGCGCCAAGACAGCGTCGACCCGATCGTCGGTCAGCGTCGCGGCATCGTCCCGTATCTCCAGCCGCACGGCCATGCTTCGCTCGCCGCCCGCGATGCCGCCGCCGGCGGCCTTGGGCTTGTACAGATCGAACAGCCGTGCCGCGCGCACGATTCCGGAGTCGTCGTCGAGCAAGGCCGCGATCAGAGCGTCGTGGCTGACGTGATCGGCAACGACAAGGGCGAGGTCGCGCAGCACGGATTGCTGGCGCGGCAGGGGCTGCGGCGTCGGCAGGGGCCGCCGCAGCACCGCGTCAAGGTCCAACTCGAACAACACCGGCGGCAGGGGCAACTCATAGCCCTGGCACCAGCGCGGGTGCAACTCGCCGATCCAGCCGATCGCGTGGCCGCCGAGCTCGATGCGGGCGCTGCGTCCAGGGTGCAGGGCCGGGTGCGTACCCGCCACGAAGGTCAACGCGCAGGGTGCCAGCAATGCCTCGACGTCTCCCTTCACGTCGAAGAAGTCGACGCCACGCTCCGACAGTCCCCACTGCGTGTCGTCGCAGGGCCCATACGCGAGGCCGCCCACGCGCGAGGGTTGATCCAGCCCGGCCACTGCGATGTCGCCGTCACCTGCGGCCACGTTGCGAAGGAAGACCCGCCCCACCTCGAACACGCGCACGCGCGCCGCGCGGCGCGCCAGGTTGTGGCGAAGCACGGCCAGCAGGCCCCCCATCATGCTCGAGCGCATGACCGCCAGCGGCGTCGCGATGGGATTGAGGACGCGCACCGGATCGGCGTTGCCGGCGAGCTCGCGCTCCCAGCGCTCCTCGACGAAGCTGAAATTGATCGTTTCCTGGTAGTCGAGGTCGGCCAGCACGCGTCGCAGGGCGTGCACGCTGCGCTGCGACTCGGGACGCACGCGCGCCGTCACCGGTGCGCGCGGCGGGGTGGACGGCAACTTGTCGTAGCCGTGGACCCGGATCACCTCCTCGATGAGATCCTCCTCGATCGTGAGATCGAAGCGCCACGACGGCGGCGTGACGGTGACGACGCCCTCCCCCTCCGTGCAAGGCAGGCCCAAACGGCGCATCACGTCGGCGCACTGCGCCTGCGTCAGCGGCAATCCCACGACCTTGGCCGCGCGCGCGACGCGCAAGGTCACGGGGCGACGCTGCGGCATCGACACCTGCTGGTCGCTCATCGGTCCGGCCCGCCCGCCGCAGATCTCCACGATCAGCTGCGTGATGCGCTCGATGTGCTCCACCGTACCCACAGGATCGACGCCGCGCTCGAAGCGGTGTCCGGCATCGGTGGAGAAGTTGAAGCGCCTGGCACGGCCCTGCACCGCCTCGGGCCACCAGAACGCGGCCTCGACGTAGACGTGCCGCGTGTCGTCACCCACCGCCGTGTGATCGCCTCCCATGATGCCGGCGAGCGACTCGGCGCCACCGGCGTCGGCGATCACGCCCACCGTCTCGTCCAGTTCGACGGTCGTGCCGTTCAGGAGCGTGAGGGCTTCCCCGGTGCGCGCCCAGCGCACCACGAGCTCGCCATCGATCTTGTCGAAATCGAAGATGTGCGACGGGCGACCGTACTCGAACATGACGTAGTTCGAGATGTCGACCAGCGCCGAGACGCTGCGTTGGCCGCAGCGCGCCAGTCGCTCGACCATCCAGGCCGGCGTCTTGGCCTTCGGGTCCACGTCGCGCACGATGCGGCCGGAGAAGCGCCCGCACAGGTCCTTGGCCTCCACCCGGACAGGCAAGGTGTCCTGGTGCTGCGCGACCACTGGCTCAATGGTGGGCGTCTTCAGCGGGGCGCCGGTGAGCGCGGACACTTCCCGTGCAATCCCGTACACCGACAGGCAGTGCCCCAGGTTCGGGGTCAGCTTGAGCGTGAAGAGGTGGTCGTCCAGGCCGAGCACCTTGCGCACGTCGCCCCCCAGCGGGGCGTCGGCGGCCAGTTCGAGCAACCCGCCGTGATCGTCCGAGAGCTGCAGTTCGCGCGCCGAGCACAGCATGCCCAAGCTCTCGACCCCACGCAGCTTGCCCACGCCGATGCGAAACGGCCTGCCGTCCGGGCCCGGTGGCAGTTCGGCGCCGACCAGCGCCAGCGGCACGCGGATGCCCACGCGCGCGTTCGGGGCGCCGCAGACGATCTGCAGCGGCCCGTCCTTCGAGTGCCGACCCGCGTCCACGCGGCACACGCGCAGCTTGTCGGCATTGGGGTGCGGCTCGGCTTCGACGATCTCGGCCACCACGACATTGGAGAACGGCGGCGCCACGGGGCGGCACTCCTCCACCTCCATGCCGGACATGGTGAGCAAGTCGGCGAGTTGGGTCGTCGTGAGCGGCGGGTCGCAGAACTCGCGCAGCCAGCTTTCCGGGAATTGCATCGCGAAGGTCTCTTACTTGAACTGGGCCAGGAAGCGCAGGTCGTTCTCGTAGAACAGGCGCAAGTCGTTCACGCCATAGCGCAGCATCGTCAGCCGCTCCGCACCCATGCCGAACGCGAAGCCGATGTGGCGCTCGGGGTCGAGGCCGAAGTTGCGCACGACGTTCGGATGCACCTGGCCGGACCCGGCCACTTCCAGCCAGCGCCCCTTGAGCGGGCCGGACGCGAAGGCGATGTCGATCTCGGCGCTCGGCTCGGTGAACGGGAAGAAGCTCGGCCGGAAACGAAGCTCCAGCTCATCCGTCTCGAAGAAGCGGCGGCAGAAGTCGGTGAAGACGGCCTTCAGGTCCTTGAAGCTCACGTTGTCGCCGATCCACAGGCCTTCGCACTGGTGGAACATCGGCGAGTGCGTGGCGTCGCTGTCCACCCGGTAGGTGCGTCCCGGGGCGATAACGCGAATCTCGGGCATCGGCTCGACACCGGCGTAGCGTCGCGCGTGCGCCCTGGCGTAGCGCACCTGCATCGGACTGGTGTGAGTGCGCAGGTTCAGCCAACGGCCGTCGGCGTCCTTCATGTCGACGTAGAAGGTGTCCTGCATCGAGCGCGCGGGATGGTTCTCCGGGCTGTTGAGCGCGGTGAAGTTCATCCAGTCGGTCTCGATCTCCGGGCCGTCGGCCACGTCGAACCCCATCGACCCGAAAATCGCCTCGATGCGCTCCAGTGTCCGGCTCACCGGATGCAGGCCGCCCGTGCCCCGGCGGCGACCGGGCAGCGTCACGTCCAGGGCCTGCGCCTGGAGCTGCGCGGCAAGCTCGGCCTCGGCCAGCGCGTCGCGCGCCTGGCCGAGCGCCGACTCGATCTGCTGCTTGGCCGCGTTGATCTGCGCGCCACGCGACTTCTTCTCTTCGACCGACAAGGCCGACAGCGCCTTGAGCAGTTCAGTGACGCGCCCGGCCTTGCCGAGGTAGCGCGCCTTGGCATTCTCGAGTTCAGCCGGCGTCGCGGCCGCCGAGAAATCGGCCCGTGCGGCGCTCACCAGGGATTCCAGATCACTCATCGTCGTGACTAGCGAAAACAAAAAAAGGCCGCCACCAGGTGACGGCCTTCGATGCTGATGCATTGCGCCGCCAGCGCGGCGCAAGGACTCAAGCCAGTTGGGCCTTCACCTTGGCGACGATGCTGCCGAAGGCGGCCGGGTCGTTCACGGCCATGTCGGCCAGCACCTTGCGGTCGATGCCGATCTGGGCCTTCTTCAGGCCCGCCATGAACTTGCTGTAGCTCACCCCCAACTCGCGGCTGGCCGCGTTGATGCGGGCGATCCACAGCTGACGGAAGACGCGCTTCTTGGTTCGGCGATCACGGTAGGCGTACTGGCCCGCCTTCATCACCGCCTGCTTGGCGATGCGGAAGACGTTCTTGCGACGCCCCCGGAACCCCTTGGCCAGGGCGAGAACCTTCTTGTGGCGAGCGCGGGCGGTGACACCACGTTTGACGCGAGGCATGTGCTTTCTCCTTCAGCAGTGGGTCAGAGGCCGGCGAAGGGCAGCATCGCGGCGATGTGGCCCATGTTGGTCTCGTGCACGTTGGTCGCGCCACGCAGGTGACGCTTGTTCTTCGTGGACTTCTTGGTGAGGATGTGGCGCTTGAACGCCTGCCCACGCTTCACGGTGCCGCCCGGGCGGACGCGGAAGCGCTTCTTCGCGCTGCTCTTGGTCTTCATCTTGGGCATTTCACTGCTCCTTTTCTGACACCCCTGCAGGCGGCCGGCGGTTGACCGGCACTTGACAGCCTGCAGCGGCTTCTCTTCGCGAACGACGGCGACCAGACCGCCGTTCCGAAACCTTCGAACCTACTTCCTCTTGGGCGCCAGCACCATGATCATCTGGCGCCCCTCGAGCTTGGGCATGTGCTCGACCACCGAGACGTCCGCCAACTCGTCGCGGATCCGCTCCAGCAGTCGCATGCCGATCTCCTGGTGCGTGATCTCGCGTCCGCGGAAGCGCAAGGTCACCTTGCCCTTGTCGCCGTCCTCGGCGATGAAGCGGCGCAGGTTGCGCATCTTCACCGCGTAGTCCCCCTCGTCGGTGCCCGGGCGGACCTTGACTTCCTTGATCTCGATCACCTTCTGCTTGGCCTTCGCCTCCGCGGCCTTCTTCTGCTCCTGGTACTTGAACTTGCCGTAGTCCATCAGGCGGCACACCGGCGGGGACGCTGTCGCGGCAATCTCCACCAGGTCCACGTCGTGCTCGCCGGACAGGCGCAGGGCCTCGTGGATGCTCACGACACCAAGCTGTTCGCCCTCGGGCCCGATCAGCCGCACCTCGGGCACGGCGATCTCGCGGTTCAGCCGATGCTTGCGCTCGACGTTGGGGACACGGCGGTCAATGAAAGTAGCGATGGTGGCAGCCTCTTCGCGGACGCAAGGCCGTGCGCCCGGATCAAAAACGAAACGCGCCGATGGGCTGGCTCAAGCCTTGGTGCTGATGGCTTGCCCGATCTTCTGGAGGAAGGTATCGAGGGGCATCACACCGAGGTCCTGATTGCCCCGGGCGCGCACGGCAACGGTCCCGTTGGCCTTCTCCTTGTCGCCGACGACAAGGATGAACGGGACTTTCTGCAACGAATGCTCGCGGATTTTATACGTGATTTTCTCGTTCCGCAAATCCGCCAGCGCTCTAACTCCTTGTTTTTGAAGCGTTTTCACCACTTCGCCGGCGTAATCGCCCTGTGCGTCGGTGATCGAGGCGACCACCGCCTGCTGCGGCGCGAGCCACACCGGCAGTGCGCCGGCGTGCTGCTCGATGAGGATGCCGATGAAGCGCTCCAGGCTGCCGACGATGGCACGGTGCAGCATCACGGGCGGGCGCCGCTCGCCCGATTCGGCCACGTACTCGGCCGACAGGCGCTGCGCCATCGAGAAGTCGACCTGCATCGTGCCGCATTGCCACTGCCGCCCCAGCGCGTCCTTGAGCGTGTATTCGATCTTCGGGCCGTAGAAGGCACCATCGCCCGGCGAGATCACGAAGTCGACACCTGATCGGCGCAGACTCTCCATGAGCGCGTGCTCGGCCTTGTCCCAGATGGCATCGTCGCCGATCCGCTGCTCCGGGCGCGTGGCAACCTTGTAAAGGATCTCGGAGAAGCCGAAGTCGGCATAGACCTTCTGCAGCAGCGCCGTGTACGCCACGCACTCGTCGAGGATCATGTCCTCCGTGCAGAAGATGTGGCCATCGTCCTGCGTGAAACCGCGCACGCGCATGATGCCGTGCAGGCCGCCCGTGGGCTCGTTGCGGTGGCACTGGCCGAACTCGCCATAGCGCAGGGGCAGGTCGCGATAGCTCTTGATGCCCTGCTTGAAGATCAGGATGTGGCCCGGGCAGTTCATCGGCTTGAGCGCGTAGTGCCGCTTCTCGCTTTCCGTCGTGAACATGTTCTCGCGGTACTTGTCCCAGTGGCCCGTGAGTTCCCACAGGCCCTGGTCCAGGATCTGCGGCCCCTTGACTTCCAGGTACCCGTTGTCGCGGTACACGCGCCGCATGTACTGCTCGACCTCCTGCCACACCGTCCACCCCTTCGGGTGCCAGAACACCGTGCCGGGGCTGTGCTCGTCGAGGTGGAAGAGCCCGAGTTCGCGTCCGAGCTTGCGGTGGTCGCGCTTCTCGGCCTCCTCGAGCATCGTCAGGTACTTCTGCAGTTCGTCCTTCGTCGCCCAGGCGGTGCCGTAGACGCGCTGCAGCATCTCGTTGCGGTGGTCGCCGCGCCAGTACGCGCCCGCGACCTTCATCAGCTTGAAGTGCCTGAGCCTGCCCGTCGAGGGCACGTGCGGACCGCGGCACAGGTCCTCGAAGGCGCCCTCGCGGTACAGCGAGACGTCCTCGCCGGCCGGGATACTGGCGATGATCTCGGCCTTGTAGTGCTCGCCGAGGCCCTTGAAATACGCCACGGCCTCGTCGCGCGGCAGGACGCGGCGCTCCACCACCTCGTCCTTCCTCGCCAGCTCGACCATCTTGGCCTCGATCGCCGCCAGGTCCTCGGGCGTGAACGGGCGCTTGTACGAGAAGTCGTAGTAGAAGCCGTTCTCGATCACCGGGCCGATCGTCACCTGGGCATCGGGGAAGAGCTCCTTGACGGCGTAGGCCAGCAGGTGGGCGGTCGAGTGACGGATCAGGTCGAGACCGTCGGCGTCCTTGTCGGTGACGATGGCCAGCCGGGCATCGCGGTCGATGCGGTGGCTGGTATCGACGAGCCGGCCGTCCACGCGGCCGGCCAGCGCCGCCTTGGCCAGACCGGCACCGATCGAGGCCGCGACATCGGCCACCGTGACCGGCCCGGGGAAATCCCGCTTGGAACCATCGGGCAACTGGATCGAGATCATGAGCGACTCCGGAAACGAAAAAGCGCGGTCAGGCCGCGCTTTCGATGGGAAGGAAGAGGGGAAACCGTGCAGACGCGCGCGAACGACTACACCGCCTTCGCGGCGGCCTGAGTTCGCGGTGTCATAACCGTCATGCCTTTCTCGTCCTTGTGATCTTGTGTCGGTCCAGATTGTACGTTCAGAGCCGGAACAGCTGGTTGCCCTCGATGCGCACCCGGTCGCCCACGCGCAGATCGCCGATGCTCTTGAACTCGAATGCCCGCGTGCCGCCGTGGTCGAGCTGGACCGTGACGCGCACGCTGTTCTGGTCGCGGCGGGCGTTCTTTTCCAGTTCGTTGCCGACGATCGCGCCGCCCACGGCACCCGCCACCATGCCGACATTCTTGCCGTGGCTGCTGTCGGCGAACTGCCGGCCTACGACCGCGCCGACGATGCCCCCCACGACCGCGCCGGCCCCCTGCGGCTGCTCCTGCGGGATGCCGACGGCCTCGACGCTGCGCACGACGCCGTAGCTGACGGCCGCGCCCCCCGCGCGCGGGCTGTAGACGGGTTCCGGCGTGCGCGTCGAAGGCGTGCCGGCACAGGCACCCAGCAGGGCCAGCGCCACTGCGGACAGTGCGAATCGGATGCGTCGTGTCATGGATTCCTCGTTGCGGCGAACCTCCCGTGGCTCGCTGAACCCACAACGCACGGCCCCCCGAATCGGTTGATCGCCGCGTCGACAGTTTCGTGTCAAGCCGCTTCGCCGCGGCGCGGCACAATTGCAGGCTGTCCGCACGCCCTTCCAGGATTGCCATGACCACCACCATCCGCCGCGACGACCTCGTCGAAACCGTGGCCGCCGCCCTGCAGTACATCAGCTATTACCACCCGGCCGACTACATCAGCCATCTGGCCCGCGCCTACGAGCGCGAGCAGAGTCCGGCCGCCAAGGACGCCATCGCGCAGATCCTCACCAACTCGAAGATGTGCGCCGAGGGCAAGCGCCCGATCTGCCAGGACACCGGCATCGTCAACGTGTTCCTGAAGATCGGCATGGACGTGCGCTTCGAGGGCTTCGGCAGCGCGTCGCTGCAGGACGTGGTCGACGAAGGCGTGCGCCGCGGCTACCTGGACCCGGACAACAAGCTGCGCGCCTCGGTGCTGTCCGACCCGATCTTCGAGCGCAAGAACACCCGTGACAACACGCCGGCGGTCATCCACATGACGCTGGTACCGGGCGACACGCTGGAGGTCACCGTCGCGGCCAAGGGCGGCGGCAGCGAGAACAAGAGCAAGTTCAAGATGATGAACCCCAGCGACTCGCTGGTCGACTGGGTGCTCGAGACCGTGCCGACGATGGGCGCCGGCTGGTGCCCGCCCGGCATGCTCGGCATCGGCGTGGGTGGCACCGCCGAGAAGGCCATGCTGCTGGCCAAGGAATCACTGATGGAGCCGATCGACATGTTCGACCTGCTCGCACGCGGCCCGGCCAACAAGCTCGAGGAGCTGCGCATCGAGCTGTACGAGAAGGTCAACGCCCTGGGCATCGGCGCCCAGGGCCTGGGTGGCCTGACCACGGTGCTCGACGTCAAGATCGCCACCTACCCCACCCACGCGGCCGGCAAGCCGGTGGCGATGATCCCGAACTGCGCCGCCACGCGCCACGCTCACGTGGTGATGGACGGTTCCGGCCCGGCCTACATGGACGCGCCCAGCCTCGACCTGTGGCCCGACGTCAAGTGGCAGCCCGACTACAACAAGAGCAAGCGCGTCAACCTCGACACGCTGACCCGAGCCGAGGTTGCCGGCTGGAAGCCCGGCGACACGCTGCTGCTGTCGGGCAGGATGCTGACCGGCCGCGACGCGGCCCACAAGCGCATCCAGGACATGCTCGCCCGCGGCGAGAAGCTGCCGGTGGACTTCACCAACCGGGTGATCTACTACGTCGGCCCGGTCGACCCGGTGCGTGACGAGGTGGTCGGCCCGGCGGGCCCGACGACCGCCACGCGCATGGACAAGTTCACCGAGATGATGCTGGCACAGACGGGCCTCATCGCGATGGTCGGCAAGGCCGAGCGGGGCCCGGCGGCGATTGCGGCGATCCAGAAGCACAGGAGCGCCTACCTGATGGCCGTCGGCGGCGCCGCGTACCTGGTGTCCAAGGCGATCAAGCAGTCGAAGGTGGTCGGCTTTGCCGACCTGGGCATGGAAGCGATCTACGAGTTCGAGATCCAGGACATGCCGGTCACCGTGGCCGTCGACGCCCAGGGCACCAGCGTGCACACCACCGGCCCGAAGGAGTGGCAGGCCCGGATCGGCAAGATCCCCGTGGCCGTGGCCTGAGCGAGACCCAGACGACACCATGAGCGCCCATATCCTGCAAAGCCTGCCCGCCGGCGAACGCGTCGGCATCGCCTTCTCCGGCGGCCTGGACACCAGCGCCGCCGTGCTGTGGATGCGCAAGAAGGGCGCCATCCCCTGCACCTACACCGCCCATCTGGGCCAGCCCGACGAGAGCGACTACGACGAGATCCCGCGCCGCGCCCGTGCCTACGGCGCCGAGATCGCGCGCCTGGTGGACTGCCGTCCGCAGCTGGTGGCCGAAGGCATTGCCGCGATCCAGAGCGGCGCCTTCCACATCAGCACGGCCGGCGCCACCTACTTCAACACCACGCCCCTGGGCCGGGCCGTGACAGGCACGGCGCTCGTCGTGGCAATGCGCGAGGACGGCGTCCACATCTGGGGCGATGGCAGCACCTACAAGGGCAACGACATCGAGCGCTTCTACCGCTACGGGCTGCTCGCCAACCCGGCGCTCAAGATCTACAAGCCCTGGCTCGACCAGACGTTCATCGACGAGCTGGGCGGCCGCAAGGAGATGAGCGAGTTCCTGATCGCCAACGGCTTCGACTACAAGATGTCGGTCGAGAAGGCCTACAGCACCGACAGCAACATGCTGGGTGCCACGCACGAGGCCAAGGACCTGGAGTTCCTCGACAAGGGCATCCGCATCGTCAACCCGATCATGGGCGTCGCCTTCTGGCGCGATGACGTCGCCGTCAAGGCCGAGGAGGTGACGGTGCGCTTCGAGGACGGCGTGCCCGTGGCCCTCAACGGGCAGAGCTTCGCCAGCCCGGTCGCGCTGTTCGAAGAGGCCAACCGCATCGGCGGGCGCCACGGCCTGGGCATGTGCGACCAGATCGAGAACCGCATCATCGAGGCCAAGAGCCGCGGCATCTACGAGGCCCCGGGCATGGCACTGCTGCACATCGCCTACGAGCGCCTGGTCACCGGCATCCACAACGAGGACACCATCGAGCAGTACCGTGCCAACGGCCGTCGCCTGGGCAAGCTGCTCTACCACGGCCGCTGGTTCGACCCGCAGGCCCTGATGCTGCGCGAGACGGCGCAGCGCTGGGTGGCGCGCGCGGTCACCGGCGAGGTGGCGCTCGAACTGCGACGCGGCAACGATTACTCGATCCTCGACACCAAGAGCCCGAACCTCACCTACCACCCCGAGCGCCTGACGATGGAAAAGGGCGAAGGCGCCTTCACGGCGGCCGACCGCATCGGCCAGCTGTCGATGCGTAACCTGGACATCGACGACACGCGCGACAAGCTCGGCGTGTACAGCCGCGCCGGCCTGCTGGGCGCAGCCGGCGGTGGCGCTTTGCCGCTGCTGGGCCAGGACGCCTAGCACCCCCCGCCGACAGCGGCACGTGATCTACGACGTCCTGCCCGCGGTCGTGCACCCGGCCGTCCGCCTGCGTGCCCTGCGGGCCGACGACCTGCGGGCCTGGTTCGACATCCTGAGCCAGCCGCGGGTCCACGAGCACACGAGCTGGAATCTCGCGTCGGCGGACGATCTGAGGCCGTACGCACACCAGGCGAGCGAGCCCGACTCGCTCGCCCGCTTCGCGATCGCCCGCCTCGACGACGACGCACTGATCGGCAGCGCGGGCTTTCACACGGTGTCGACGGCCAATCGCACCGCCGAGATCGCCTACGACCTCGCGCCGGAGTACTGGGGGCGCGGCATCGCGCGAGCGACCTGCGACGCGCTGGTGACCTGGGCCTTCGAACGGCAAGGCCTGGTTCGCGTCCAAGGCACCACCGTCGTGAGCAATGCGCGCTCGGTCCGCGTGCTCGAAGCGTGCGGCTTTGCACGCGAAGGCCTGCTGCGCCGCTACCGCATGGTGCGTGGCGCGCCGCGCGACTTCTGGATCTACTCGCGCCTGGCCTGAAGTGCAGTCGCCCTGCGCAGCACCCGCTGCGGGTACGGGATCTCGACGTCGGCCGCCTCGAGCGTGCGCAGCACGGCGAGGTTGACGTCGCTTCTGACATTGCCCTGGCCGGCCTCGGGATCGGCGATCCAGAACGACACCTGCAGCTCCAGTCCGTCGGCAGCGAAGGCCGCGAGCTGCACCGACGGCGCGGGATCCTGGATCACGCGTGGCACCTGGCTCACCGCATGGGCCAGGCACGGCAGCAGGGCGTCGAGGTCCGTGCCGTAGGCCACCTGCACCGTGGTGGTCAGCGCGACCTTGGGGTCGGCCAGCGATGAGTTCTCGACCCGCTGCGTGATCAGCATCTCGTTGGGCACGATCGACTCGCGGCCGTTGAGCGCACGCACCACGGTGTAGCGCGTCTTGATGTCGGTCACGCGTCCCTCGAAGCCGTCGACCCTGACGACGTCGCCGATGCGCAGCGAACGTTCGGCGAGGATCACGAAGCCGCTGACGTAGTTCGCGGCCAGCTTCTGAAGGCCGAAGCCGATGCCCACGCCGAGCGCGCCGCCGAGCACGCCGAGCGCTCCCACCGGAATGCCGGCGGCCGACATCGCCAGCAGGATGCCCACCAGCAGCAGCAGCGCCCGCACGGCATTGGCGGCGATCTTGCGCACCGACAGGTTGTCGCTGGCGCCGGCCAGCAGGCGGCTCTCGATCGCTGCCGAGACCCAGAGCGCGGCCACCAGCACCACGCCCGCCGTCAAGGTGCCCTCGATCAGGCTGCGCAGGTTGACGTCGGCCCCGCCCACCTTCCAGCGCACCGCCTCCATCTCGGCCAGCACCAGCGGCAGCAGGCCGCTCAGCCACAGCACCAGCACGCCCCAGACGAACCACGACAGCGTGCGCTCGACCACCCGCACCGGATGCGAGTCGGGGAAGGCGACGCGCAGCACGCGCACGGCGAGCCGGATGACCACCAGCGACGCGAGGATCGGCACTGCCACCTGCAGCACGGCCACCGGCTGGTGGCGGGCGAGCAGCCAGCGCGCGAGCAGCGCTCCGCCCAGGGTCAGCACCGGGAACAGCAGGCCGTCGACGATGCGCTCACCGAACCACACGCTGGAGGGTCGCCTGGCCTGCCCGCGCGCGAGGCGCACCAGCAGGCCCGCAGCGGCCAGGCAGGCCGCGAGCGCCGCGATCTCGACCAGCGCCGCCGGACGTGCCAGCGCGTCGAAGAAGGCGCCGAAGTCCTCCGCCGGGGCCGCCATCAGCCGAGCCCGCCCAGTACGCGCAGATGCGCCGCGACGCTGCGCGCGAGCGCGCTCAGCGCGTAGCCCCCCTCCAGGCAGGACACGATGCGCCCCTGGGCATGGCGCGCGGCCACGTCGACCAGCTGGCGCGTGATCCACGCATAGTCGGCTTCGACGAGCCCGAGCTGGCCCAGCTCGTCCTCGCGGTGGGCATCGAAGCCGGCCGACACGAAGATCATCTGGGGCCGGAACTCCTCCAGCCGCGGGAGCCACATCGCCTCGATGGCCTCGCGCACCTGCGGTCCGCGCGCGTAAGGCGGGATCGGCACGTTGATCATGTTGGTGCCCTTGGGCACGGCGCCGCTGTACGGGTACAGCGGATGCTGGAAGAAGCTGGCCATCAGGATGCGCTCGTCGCCGGCGACGATGTCCTCGGTGCCGTTGCCGTGATGCACGTCGAAGTCGATGATGGCCACCCGCTTCAGCCCGCGCACGTCGAGCGCGTGGCGCGCGGCCACCGCCACGTTGTTGAAGAAGCAGAAGCCCATCGCCTGGTCGCGCGTGGCATGGTGGCCCGGCGGTCGCACGGCGCAAAAGGCCGCCGACGCGTTGCCGTCGATCACCGCGTCGGTGGCCGCCACCGCGGCACCGGCCGCGCGCAGTGCCGCCTGCCAGGTGCCCGGCCCGGCGCTGGTGTCGGGGTCGAAGCGGTGATGCTCGCCGGTGACGCGCAGCGGCTCGATCACGTCGCGCGTCTCGCGCACATGCGAGGCGGTGTGGGCGCGCTCGAGCTGCTCGGCGGTCGCCAGCGGCGCGTCGCGCAGGTCGAGCGCGTCGAGCAGTCCGGTGGCGATCAGGTGGTCCTGGATCGCGTCCAGGCGCTCCGGGCACTCGGGGTGCCCATCGCCCATGACATGTGCACGGCAGTCGGCGTGACTGAAGTAGGCAAGGGTCATGCGAATTCGGGTAACGTGCGGCGCATGGGACAGAACACGGGCGACGCCGCCCTGGCCGACAGGCTGGCGCGACTGGCGGATCAGATTAGCACGGTCATCGTCGGCAAGCGGCCCCAGATCGAGGACTGCATCGCCTGCCTCCTTGCGGGGGGTCATCTCCTGATCGAGGACGTCCCCGGCGTGGGCAAGACCACGCTGGCGCACGCACTGGCGGTGTCGCTCGGTCTGGAGTTCCGCCGCGTGCAGTTCACCGCCGACATGATGCCCAGCGATCTCGTGGGCGTTTCGGTGTTCGAGCGCAGCCGCGAGCAATTCGTCTTCCACCCCGGCCCGGTGTTTGCGCAGGTGCTGCTGGCCGATGAAATCAACCGCGCCGGCCCGAAGACCCAGAGCGCCCTGCTCGAGGCCATGGAGGAGCACCAGGTGACGGTCGAGAACGAGACGCGCCCGCTGCCGGCCCCCTTCTTCGTCATCGCGACGCAGAACCCGACCGACCAGCTCGGCACCTACCCGCTGCCGGAGAGCCAGCTCGACCGCTTCCTGATGTGCATCACGCTCGGCTACCCGGACCGTGCCAGCGAGCGTGCGCTGCTGGCCGGCGAGGACCGGCGCGCCGCCATCGATCGACTGGTGCCGCTGATGACGCCCGACGAACTGCGGCAGGCGCAGCGCGACGTGCTGGCGGTGCACGCGGGCGATGCCCTGCTCGACTACCTGCAGGCGCTGGTGGCCGCCACGCGCAGCGGCCAGTGGTTCGCCGAGGGCCTGTCGCCGCGCGCCGGTATCGCCGTGCTGCGTGCCGCCAAGGCGCGCGCGCTGATGGACCGGCGCGATTACGTCGCGCCCGACGACATCCAGGGCGTGCTGGTGCAGACGGCCGCCCACCGGCTGGTGCCGGCGCCCGGCGCCGGCCGCGGCGCTGCCGAGCAGGTGCGCGCGATGATCGAGGCGGTTGCCCTGCAGTGACGGGCCGGTGATGCTCAAGGTCCTGGGCCGCGAGTCCTCGATCAACGTGCGCAAGGTGCTGTGGACCTGCGCCGAGATCGGCCTCCCGTTCGAGCGCGAGGACTGGGGGGCTGGGTTCCGGCCGACGGCCGATCCGGCGTTTCGCGCGCTCAACCCCAACGCCCTGGTGCCGGTGCTCGTCGACGGCGACTTCGTGCTGTGGGAATCCAACACGATCTGCCGCTACCTCGCCGCCGAGGCCGGGCGCGGCGACCTGTTGCCCGAAGCGCCACGCGAGCGTGCCGACGTCGAGCGGTGGATGGACTGGCAGGCCACCGAGCTGAACGGCGCCTGGCGTTACGCCTTCCTCGGCCTCGTGCGCCAAAGCCCCGCACACCAGGACGCCGCCGCGCTGGCCGCCAGCGTCCAGGCATGGAACCGCTTGATGGCTTTGCTCGACGCCCACCTCGAGGCCGCGGGCCCCTACGTGGCGGGCGCCACGTTCACGCTGGCCGACATCGTGCTGGGCCTGTCCGTCGCGCGCTGGCAGGCCACGCCGATCGAGCGTCCGGCGCTGTCGGCGGTCGCGGCCTATGCGCAGCGGTTGCGGCAGCGGCCGGCCTTCGCCACATCGGGTGGCGACCGCCACCCATGATCGGCCCCCTGCGCCGGCGCGCACGGGCCTGGTTCGAGAACCGCCTGGCCCGCAGCGACACGCTGGCCCTGACGCAGCGCAATGTCTACATCCTGCCCACGCGGGCCGGTCTGATGTTCGTCTTCGTGCTGCTGGTGATGCTGCTGGCCTCGATCAACTACCAGCTCAACCTCGGCTACGTCCTCACCTTCCTGCTGGCCGGCGCGGGCTTCGTCTCGATGCACCTGACGCACGGCACCCTGTGCGGCATGACGCTGCACCTGCGCCCGCCCGAACCCGGATTCGCGGGCGAGGCGCTCGTTCTCGAGGTGGTGCTGTCGAGCCCGCGTCGCGCACTGCACGCGGTCGGCCTGGGCTTCGAGCACGCGGCCAACCGCGATGCGGACGTGTTCGTCGACGTCCCCGCCGGCGGCCAGGCCGTGGCCCACCTGTCGATGGTGCCGCCGCGCCGGGGCCTGCATCCGGTGCCCACCCTGCACGTCGAGACGCGCTACCCGTTCGGCCTGTTCCGCGCCTGGACCGTGTGGCGCCCGGCGGCGCGGGCCCTGGCCTGGCCGGCGCCCGAGCGGCCCGCTGCGCCGCTGCCGGCCGGCACCACGGCCGGCCGCGCCGCGGCGCTGCACCGTCATGCCGGCGGCGACGAGTTCGATGGCGTGCGCTCGTACCGGCGCGGCGACGCCCTCAAGCACGTGGTGTGGAAGAAGGTCGCCAAGGGCGGCGACCTCGTCAGCCGCGACCACGCGGGCACGGCGCCGCAGGAACTGTGGCTCGACTGGCAACACGCCCAAGTGGCCGGTGCCGAAGCCCGCCTGTCACGGCTGGCGTCCTGGGTGCTGGCCGCGGAGGCCGCCAGCGTCGCGCACGGCCTGCGCCTGCCCGGCATCGAACGGCCGCCGGGCCTCGGCGCGGCGCACATGCGCGCCAGCCTCGACGCGCTGGCGCTGTGGTCGTGATGGCTGCTGCCACGCCCTGGATCCCACGCTGGCCCGGCTGGTCCCACCTGCCGCGCGAGGCACGCGACACGCTGTTCCTGCTCGGCGTCATTGCCTGGACCATCGCGCCGCACTTCGCCCACCTGCCGGCGTGGTGCCTGGGCCTGACCGTCGCCGTCGTGCTGTGGCGGGCGCGTCTGGCCGTGGCCAGCGCCGCCCTGCCCGGCCGTTGGCCGCTCGTCGGCGTGCTGGCGCTGGCCGCGGTCCTGACCTGGCGCACCCACGGCACGCTGGTCGGCAAGGACGCCGGCATCACGCTGCTGGTGGTGCTGATGGCGCTCAAGACTCTGGAGTTGCGGGCCCGGCGCGACGCGCTCGTCGTGTTCTTCCTCGGCTTCTTCGTCGTCCTGACCAACTTCCTCTACGCGCAGACGCTGGCGGTGGCGCTCGCGATGATGGTGTCGGTGTGGGGCCTGCTGACGGCCCTTGTGCTGGCCCACATGCCGGTGGGCCGGCCACCGATCGCGCGCGCAGGTGCCGTCGCCGGGCGTGCGGCGTTGCTGGGTGCGCCCATCATGGTGCTGCTGTTCATGCTGTTCCCGCGCCTGGCGCCGCTGTGGGCGATGCCGCAGGAGACGCTGGCCAAGACCGGCCTGTCGGGCAGCCTGCGCATGGGCGGCATCGCCGAAGTGGCGTACGACGAGTCGGTCGCGTTTCGCGTTCGCTTCGAGGGCCCGGCGCCGGACCCGGCGCGCCTGTACTGGCGCGGCCCGGTGCTCTCGCGTTTCGACGGCGTCGAGTGGAACCGGCGCGACCCCGGCACGATGCGTACGTTGCCGCGCGGATCGGGCCTGGCCGTGCGCGGCGCACCGGTCGCCTACGAGGTGACGCTCGAACCGAGCCGTCTGCCGCTGCTGCCGCTGCTGGAGGCGACGCCGGCGCTGCCGGGCGACGCGCCGCGCATCGACGGCTGGCGCAGTTTCATGCGCGACGACCTGCAGTGGATGACGGTGCGTCCGGTGACCGAGCGCCTGCGCTTTGCCGCGCGGGCCTACCTCGACCACAGCCACGGCCCGCGTCGTGCCGACGTCGCCCTGCGCGACGACGTCGACCTGCCGCCCGGCTACAACCCGCGCACCCTGCAGTGGGCCGCCGCGCTGCGACAGGACCCGCGCCACGCCGGCGCCACGCCCGAGCAGCTGGTGCAGGCCGTGCTCGACGTCATCCGCAGCGGCTTCACCTACACGTTGACGCCGGGCAGCTACGGCGACGACGACGGGCGCCACGCGATCGACGAGTTCTGGCTCGACCGGCGCCAGGGCTTCTGCGAGCACTTCTCGACGGCCTTCGTGGTCGTGATGCGCGCGCTCGACATCCCGGCGCGCATCGTCACCGGCTACCAGGGCATGGACCCCGCTGCGCAGGACGGCTGGTACCTGGTGCGCAACAGCCACGCCCACGCGTGGGCCGAGGTCTGGCTCGACGGGCGCGGCTGGGTGCGCGTCGATCCCACCGCGGCGGTCGCGCCCGAACGCGTGGCGGCCAGCCGGTCGCTGCGCCCGCCGCCGGGCGCCGTGGCGGCCGCGATCGAGGCCGTCAACCCGGCCCTGCTGGCGCGCCTGCGCACCGGCTGGGAGACGCTGAACCACCGCTGGAACCAGTGGGTGCTGAACTACTCGCGCAGCGAGCAGGTCGACCTGCTGGAGCGCCTGGGGTTCCGCTCGCCCGACTGGACCGACCTCGCATGGCTGCTCGGCGCCTTGCTGGCTGCCGGCAGCCTGGCGGGTGCGGGCTGGGCCGCGTGGCAGCGCCAGCGCCAGGACCCCTGGCAGCGGCTGGCGCGCCGCGTGGCGCGCACGCTCGCCCGGCTGGGCCTGTCGGTCGCGGCCCACGAGACGCCGCGCACGCTGGCGCGGCGCGTGCGACGACACGGCGGCGCGGGCGGCGAAGCGCTGGCGCGCCAGCTGGAGGCGCTCGAACGCCTGCGCTACGCACGCGACGCCCCCGCGCGCCCGCCGCGCACGTGGTGGGCGGCCTTCGCCGCCGCGGCGCGCGCGTCCCGATAATCGCGGCATGGGTCTGCGGCGCCGCCTCGTCCTTGCCTGCGCCCCCATCGCGCTGGGCCTCGTCCTGCTGTCAGGCGCGACCGCCCACGCCGCGCGCAAGCGACCTCCTCCGCCCGAGCCGGTGCCGTACGGCGCGCGCGAGGACGTGGTGCGATTTGCCGAGGACGTGGCCAGCCGCCAGCCCGAACTCGATGCCGCGTGGGTACGCGAGCAGCTCGAACGAGCGCGTCGTGTACCGGCGGTGGCGCAGCTCATCATGCCGCCGCCGGCCGGCACGGCCAAGAACTGGGCCGCCTACCGCGCCCGCTTCATCGAGCGCGAGCGCATCACGGCCGGCGTGGCGTTCTGGCGCGCGCACGCATCGTGGCTCGCGCGCGCCGAGGCGCGCTGGGGCGTGCCGCCCGAGCTGGTCGTCGGGATCATCGGCGTCGAGACCTTCTACGGCCGCCTGACCGGCAGCTTCCGCGTGATCGACGCCCTGGCCACCCTCAGCTTCGACTTTCCCGCCGGACGCCGCGACCGCACGCCCTTCTTCCGCAGCGAGCTCGAGGAGTTCCTGCTGTGGTGCGCGCGCGAGCGCTGCGACCCGCAGGCGGTGAAAGGCTCCTTCGCCGGCGCGCTGGGGCTGCCGCAGTTCATGCCCGGCAGCATCAACCGCTACGCCATCGACTTCGACGAGGATGGGCGCACCGACCTGTCGGGCAGCGCCGCCGACGCGATCGGCAGCGTCGCCCATTACCTGGCCGCCTTCGGCTGGCAGCGCGACCTGCCCACGCACTTCCGCGTGGCGGTGCCGGTGGAGGTGTCCGACCGCGCCGCGCTGCTGGCACCGGACATCGTGCCCACGTTCAGCGCCGCCGAGTTCGCGGCGCGCGGCGCCGCGCTCGAGCCGCGCGCGCACGCCCACGAAGGCCCGCTGGCACTGGTGGAACTGCAGAACGGCGATGCGGCGCCGAGCTATGTCGCCGGCACGCGCAACTTCTTCGCGGTGACGCGCTACAACTGGTCCAGCTACTACGCAATGGCGGTGATCGAGCTCGGCCAGGCGGTGGCCCACCGCCTGCGCGTGGACGACGGCCCGGCCGACGGCCTCAGCTCACCAGCGCGCGCATCCATTCCGGCAGCGGCACCGACTTCTGCGCCTTGAAGTCCGTCCACACGGTCTTGCTCCCGCCTTCGGCGTAGATCACGCCCGGGTCGTCGGTGCGCTCCAGCGTGATGTAGGTGTCGAAGCTCGACCGGCCGGGATTGGCGACGTAGTGGCGCGCCAGGATGTCGCCGGGGAACTCGAGCTGCCGGATGAAGTTGCAGAAGGCGTTGACGATCACGGGCCCCTGCCCGTTCGGGTCCGGCGGGCCGCCCACCTTGTACAGCCACTCCAGGCGCACGATCTCCAGGTAGCGGAAATACAGGGTGTTGTTGACATGGCCCATCGCGTCCATGTCGCCCCAGCGGATCGGGATCACCATCTCGTGGGTCAGCTTCTTCTCGGCCGGCACATGGAATCGCATCGTCGCCTCGCGCAGCGGAAGGGGTCACTCGGGGCTCAGGCCCAGCTCGCGCATCAGGCGCACGACCTGGCCCTGCAACATTTCGACCTGCCGGGCCAGGCGCGTCTGCTCGGCCTTGAGCGCCGCGAGCTCGACCGCTCCGAGCGCCTCGCCGGCCAATGGGGACTCGCCGCCGGGGGCCTTCACGACGGACACGGGCTCGCCGCACAGCAGATGCGCCCAGCGCGACTCGCGCTCGCCGGGCGCGCGCGCCAGATGCCTCACGCGCGGCGGCTGCTTGGCCGCGAGTTCCTCCAGGAAGCCCTCGACCGAGGAGATGTCGGCGAAGCGGTACACGCGCTCGCAGTTCACGCGCAATTCCGCGGCGGTCTGCGGCCCGCGCAGCACGAGCGTGGCCAGCAGCGCCACGGCTTGGCCCGGCAGGCCCAGGGCGCGCGCTGCGTTGTGCTCGAACTTGACGACGCGGCTGCCGCTGGTCTCGACCACCAGCGCCAGCTGCTTGAGCCCGTCGAGTGCCGCCAGCACGTCCGACTCGTCGACCGCCATCACGGGGTCGCGCGCCGTCTTCTGGTTGCAGCCCGACACCAGGCCGTTGAGCGACAGCGGATAGGTGTCCGGCACCGTGGCCTGCTTCTCGACGAGCACGCCCAGCACCCGGGCTTCGAGCGGCGTCAGCGCGCGCACCGGCGCGCCCTCAGACGCCGAACCCGTCGTCGGCGGCAATCACCGCACCGTTGACGAAGTGGCTCTCGTTGGCGCACAGCATCAGCAGCGAGGTGTCGAGGTCCTTCGGCTGGCCGACGCGCTTGCGCGGCAGCATCGCGATCAGCTTCTGCCCCGATTCGGTGGACCAGTGGTGGTGGTTGATCTCGGTGTCGATGTAGCCCGGGCAGATCGCGTTGACATTGATGCCGTGGCGTCCCCACTCCAGCGCCATCGCGCGCGTCATGTGGATCACCGCCGCCTTGCTCATGGCGTAGACGCCGATCTGGCTGAGCACGCGCAGCCCGGCCATCGAGGCCACGTTGACGATGCGCCCGCCGGTGAAGGTGCCCGGCGCCGCGCCCTTGCTGCGCGCGATCATGCGCTTGGCCACCTCCTGCGCCACGAAGAACGCGCCGCGCGTGTTGGTGTCCATCACGAAGTCGTAGTCCTCGGGCGTCACCTCGGTGAGCTTGCTCGTCGTGCTGACGCCCGAGTTGTTGACGAGGATGTCGATCGTGCCCATCTCGGTCTCGGCGTGCGCCACCGCCGCGCGGATGCTGTGGACATCGGTGACGTCGAGCTCGACGACGTGGGCGTCGCCGTCGGCGGCCTCGATCTCCGCGCGCAGCGCCTTCAGGCGCTCGACGCGGCGCGCGGCCAGCACGACGGCCGCGCCCGCCCGGGCCAGGGTGCGCGCGAACTGCGCGCCCAGCCCGCTCGAGGCACCGGTGACCAGCGCCACGCGGCCGGAGAGATCGATGCTGTAGGCCATGGAGACACTCCTCTAGACGACTCGCCGTCACCTTAGCATGCGGCCCGCGCTCCTAGAATCGCCTGCATGACCCCCAAGGAACTTCTCGAACAGTACGGCCCGCGCGAAACGATGGAGGTCGACGTGGTGATCGTCGGCGCCGGGCCGGCGGGCCTGGCCTGTGCGATCCGGCTCAAGCAGATCGCCGCGATGGAGGGCAAGGAGCTCTCGGTCGTGGTGCTCGAAAAGGGCTCCGAGCCCGGCGCGCACATCCTGTCGGGCGCCGTGATGGACCCGCGCGCCATCACCGAGCTCTTCCCCGACTGGAAGGCCCAGGGCGCGCCGCTCAAGCAGCGCGTCAGCGGCGACGAGGTGCTCTACCTCAGCGAGAACGGCGCGACGAAGGTGCCCAACTGGCTGATCCCGGATTGCCTGCACAACGCCGGCAACTACGTGATCAGCCTGGGCGAGGTGGTGAAGTGGCTGGCGCAGCAGGCCGAGGGCCTGGGCGTCGAGATCTTCCCGGGCTTCGCGGCCGCCGAGGTGCTGTTCGGCGACGACGGTACGGTCCTGGGCGTGGCCACCGGCAACCTGGGCATCGGGCGCGACGGCGAGCCGCACGAGGGCTTCCAGCTGGGCATGGAGCTGCGCGGCCGCTACACGGTGTTCGCCGAGGGCGCACGCGGCCACCTGGGCAAGCAGGTGATCGCGCGCCACCGGCTCGACGCCGGGCGCGACCCGCAGAGTTACGCGCTGGGCATCAAGGAGCTGTGGCAGGTCGACCCCGCCAAGGCCAGGCCGGGCCTGGTGGTGCACACCGCCGGCTGGCCGATGGACCGCCAGACCTACGGCGGCGGCTTCCTCTACCACCTGCAGGACAACCTGGTCACGCTGGGCTTCGTCACCGGGCTCGAATACCAGAACCCCTACCTGAGCCCGTTCGAGGAGATGCAGCGCTGGAAGACGCACCCGGCGATCCGCACGCACCTCGAGGGCGCCAGGCGCCTGGGCTACGGCGCCCGCGCCATCTGCGCGGGCGGCCTGCTCTCGCTGCCCAGGCTGGTGTTCCCGGGCGGCGCGCTGGTGGGCTGCGACGCCGGCACGCTCAACGCCGCCCGCGTCAAGGGCAGCCATGCGGCCATCAAGAGCGGCATGCTGTGCGCCGAGGCGCTGGCCGAGGCCGTGCTCAGGGAAGACCGCCGTCACGACGAACTCAAGGCCTACCCCGAGGCCTTCGAGAAGAGCTGGCTGCACGACGAGCTGCACGCCGCGCGCAACTTCAAACAGTGGTTCAAGCGCGGCAACGCGGTGGGCATGGCGATGACCGGCATCGAGCACTGGCTGCTGCCGCGCCTGGGCCTCAAGAGCCCGCCATGGACGGTGCACCGCACCGAAGCGGACCACGTGCGCCTGCAGGCGGCAGCCGAAGCCTCGCCGATCGCCTACCCCAAGCCCGACAACGTGCTGACCTTCGACCGGCTGTCCTCGGTCTACCTCAGCAACACCAACCACGAGGAAAACCAGCCGGCGCACCTGACGCTGGTGGACGCCAAGGTGCCGGTGGCGATCAACCTGGCGCGCTACGCCGGCCCCGAGAGCCGCTACTGCCCGGCAGGGGTGTACGAATACGTGAAGGCCGACGACGGCGCCGACCGCCTGCAGATCAACGCCCAGAACTGCGTGCACTGCAAGACCTGCGACATCAAGGACCCGACGCAGAACATCGTCTGGGTCACCCCCGAGGGCAGCGGCGGCCCCAATTACGCCGGCATGTGAGGAAGCGATCATGGCCCGCATCGGATTCATCGGCGCCTCCGGCCTCATGGGCCACGGCATGGCGCGCAACCTGCTCGCCAAGGGTCACGCGCTGGCGCTCACCGTGCACCGCAAGCGCGAGACGGTGGCCGACCTGCTGGCCGCCGGCGCGACGCAGTGCGCCACGCCGCGCGAGCTCGCGGCGGGCTGCGACACGGTCTTCATCTGCGTCACCGGATCGCCGCAGGTCGAATCGGTGGTCCTGGGCAGCGAGGGTCTGCTGGCCGGCGCGCACCCCGGGCTCGTCATCGTCGACAGCTCGACCAGCGAGCCCGACTCGACGGCGCGTCTTCGCGAGGCGGCCGCGGCGGCCGGCGTGCCTTTCGTCGACGCCCCGCTGGGCCGCACGCCGGTGGACGCCGAGGCCGGCCGGCTCAACGTGATGGTCGGCGCCGGCGAAGCCGACTTCGCCCGCGTCGAGCCGCTGTTGCGCTGTTTCGCCGAGAACGTGCTGCACGTCGGCGGCCCCGGTGCGGGGCACACCATCAAGCTGCTCAACAACTTCATCGTGCAGGCCACCTGCAACGCGATCGCGGAGGCCTTCGCGGTGGGGCAGCGCGCCGGCGCGGATCTCAAGCAGCTGATGGCGCTGATGTCGGTGGGCCCGCTCAACTCGGCCGTCCTGCAGATCATGGCGCGCACGCTCGACGGCGACCTCGCCGGCATGAAGTTCGCCATCGACAACGCGCGCAAGGACGTGCGCTACTACACCCATCTGGCCGAATCGCTGGGGGTGCCGGCCGTGGTCGGCGAGGCCGTGCACCAGTCGCTCACGCTGGCCAGCGCGCTCGGGCACGGTGCCAAGTTCGTGCCCTCGCTCGTCGAGGCCCAGGAACAGCTCAGCGGCGCGACCATCGTGCCCCGTTGATCCAGGGCAGCACGCCCCGCGGGCGCGCTGCTACACTGGCCGCGCCAGGAGAGAGCGGCCTCGACGAGGCCGCCGCCGACGGCGCAGGGGGTACCCCGAACGCTCAGGCAGAAGGACTGGCAAGCGCAGGCCGAAGGCCGGCGCCACCTCACTGGAGAGAGGCTGCCTCCAGGGCAGCCCACCGAAGGGGCAAGCGGCACGGCGTTCGAAGGGCGCCCCCGCCAATCTCTCAGGTAAAGCGGACAGCGGGGCCCGAATCGAGTGCACCATCGCGTCGCGGCGATGGTTCGAAAGGCCCCAGGAGAGCTGCCATGTCCGCCAACGTCACCGCCAACGACCTGCAGCGCACCCCGCTGTACGACCTGCACCTCGAACTCGGCGCCAGGATGGTGCCCTTCGCCGGCTACGCGATGCCGGTGAACTATCCCGAAGGCATCATCGCCGAGCATCGGCACTGCCGCGAGTTCGCGGCCCTGTTCGACGTCTCGCACATGGGGCAGCTGCGCCTGGTGGGCGACGATGCCGCAGCCGCGCTCGAGACGCTGGTGCCGGTGGACATCGTCGACCTGCCCGTGGGCAAGCAGCGCTACGCCCTGTTCACCAATGCCGCCGGGGGCATCCGTGACGACCTGATGGTGGCGCGCCGCGCGAACGACCTCTTCGTCGTCGTCAACGCCGCGTGCAAGGCGGCGGACACCCAGCACCTGATCACCCACATCGGGCACCGTTGCCAGGTGGTGCCGATGCCCGAGCGCGCGCTGCTGGCCCTGCAGGGACCCAAGGCCGTCGTCGCGCTGGCCCGGCTGGCGCCTGCCGTCGAGCAGCTCGTGTTCATGACGGGCGGCTTCTTCACGCTCGCCGGCGCCGAGTGTTTCGTCACCCGCTCGGGCTACACGGGCGAGGACGGCTTCGAGATCTCGGTGCCTGCCGAGGCGGCCGTGGCGCTCGCGAAGGCCTTGCTTGCGCAGCCCGAGGTCAAGCCCGCCGGACTGGGCGCGCGCGACACCCTGCGTCTCGAGGCGGGCCTGTGCCTGTATGGTCACGACATCAACGAACACACCACGCCGGTGGAGGCGGGGCTGACCTGGGCCATCCAGAAGGTGCGCCGGCCGGGCGGCGCGCGCGCCGGCGGCTACCCGGGCGCCGACAAGATCGCCGGCCAGCTCGCCGGCGGCGTGCAGCTCAAGCGCGTCGGGCTCGTCGGCCTCGAGCGCATCCCGGTGCGCGAGGGCGCCGTCCTGGTCGACGGCCAGGGCCACAAGCTCGGGCATGTCACCAGCGGCACGCTCGGCCCGACGGTCAACCAGCCCGTCGCGATGGCCTACCTCGCGGCCAACCACGCCATCCTGAACCACGAGATCCACGCCGAAGTGAGGGGCAAGCGCCAGCCGATGCGCGTGGTCGCCCTGCCCTTCGTGCCGCCCGGCTATCACCGCGGCTGACCCATTCCCCCGCCCGTCACCCCAGAGGAGAACCGACCCATGACGACCATGTTCACCCCCGACCACGAGTGGATCAACATCGAGGATCACGAAGCCGCCGTGGTCGGCATCACGCAGCACGCGCAGGACGCGCTGGGCGACGTGGTGTTCGTCGAGTTGCCCGAGGTCGGCCGCACCTACAAGAAGGGCGACGTGGTCGGCGTCGTCGAGTCGGTCAAGGCGGCCGCCGACATCTACATGCCCGTCGAGGGCGAGGTCGTCGAGGTGAACGAGGCGTTGCGCGCCGATCCCTCGCTCGCGAACCGCGACCCGATGGGCGAGGGCTGGTTCTTCAAGGTGCATGTCACGCACATGGAGCAGTTCGACGCCCTGCTCGACCCGCCCGGCTACGACGCCTTGCTCAAGACGCTCTGAGCGCGCCACGGCGCGCATGCCGGCGCGCCCCCCGATCCCTCTCTTTGCAGGCTGCCCCATGCTGATGTCCGCCGTCCAGCCGCTCGCGGCGCTGGAAAACCACTGCGAGTTCCGTTCCCGCCACATCGGGCCTGACGAGGTCGACGAACGCCACATGCTGGCGGCGATCGGGGCCGAGTCGCGCCGTGCACTGGTCGACGCCGTGATGCCGCGCGACATCGCGCGCACGCGGCCGATGGAACTGCCGGCGCCGGCCACCGAGGCCCAGGCGTTGACCGAGCTGCGGGCACTGGCCGCACGCAACCGCGTGCTCAGGACCTTCATCGGCCAGGGCTACCACGGCACGCACACGCCGACCGTCGTCCTGCGCAACATCCTCGAGAACCCGGCCTGGTACACCGCCTACACGCCTTACCAGGCGGAGATCTCCCAGGGCCGCATGGAGGCGCTGGTCAACTTCCAGACCATGGTGTGCGACCTCACCGGGCTGGCGATCGCCAACGCCTCGATGCTCGACGAGGCCACCGCGGCCGCCGAGGCGATGACGCTGGCCCGGCGCAGCGTGAAGAGCCGCAGCAACACCTTCATCGTCGCCGGCGACTGCCATCCGCAGACCATCGAGGTGATCCGCACGCGCGCGGCGCCGCTGGGCATCGAGGTGCTCGTGGGGTTCGCGCCGGCGCTGATGGAGCAGCACGACTATTTCGCCGTGCTCGCGCAGTACCCCGCCACCAATGGCCTGATCCACGACCTGAAACCCTTCGTCGACAAGGCCCATGCCAAGGGGGCGGCCTTCATCGTCGCGGCCGACCTGCTGGCGCTCACCTTGCTGGTGCCCCCGGGCGAGTTCGACGCCGATATCGCGGTGGGCAACACGCAGCGCTTCGGCGTGCCGATGGGCGGCGGCGGCCCGCACGCGGCCTACCTCGCATGCCGCGACGAGTTCAAGCGTTCGATGCCCGGCCGCCTGGTCGGCGTGAGCATCGACGCGGCGGGTGACCAGGCCTACCGGCTGGCTCTGCAGACGCGCGAGCAGCACATCCGCCGCGAGAAGGCCACCTCCAACATCTGCACGGCGCAGGTGCTGCTGGCGGTGATGGCCAGCATGTACGCGGTCTACCACGGCCCCGAGGGGCTGAAGCGGATCGCCCGCCGCGTGGCGAGCTACACCGCGATCCTGGCCGACGGACTGAAGCGGCTGGGCCTGACGGTGAGTACGCCGCACGCCTTCGACACCCTGACCATCGAGACCGGCGAACGCACGGAGGCCATCCTGGCCGCCGCGCTGGCCGCCGGCGCCAACCTGCGGCAACTCTCGCCGACGCAACTGTCGGTGGCGCTGGACGAAACGACGACGCGCGCGGACCTCGCCGACCTGTGGTCCTGGTTCGCCCCGGCGGGCGCCACGCTGCCCGCGGTGGCGGACTACGAGAAGGGCATCGAGCCGTTGATCCCGCTGGCGCTGCGCCGCAGCAGTGCGTTCCTGACGCATCCGGTGTTCAACCGCTACCACAGCGAGACCGAGATGCTGCGCTATCTGCGCAGCCTCGCGGACAGGGACCTCGCGCTCGACCGCAGCATGATCCCGCTGGGCTCGTGCACGATGAAGCTCAACGCCACGACCGAGATGATCCCGGTCACCTGGCCCGAATTCGCGCACATCCACCCGTTCGCGCCGTCCGACCAGCGCGAGGGCTACCGGCTGCTCGACGAGCAATTGCGCCACTGGCTGTGCCAGGCCACGGGCTACGCCGGCGTCAGCCTGCAGCCCAATGCCGGCTCGCAGGGGGAATACGCCGGGCTGCTGGCGATCAAGGCGTGGCAGGAGGCGCGCGGCCAGGGCCACCGCAAGGTGTGCCTGATTCCCGAGTCGGCGCACGGCACCAACCCGGCCTCGGCCCAGATGGTGGGCATGACCGTGGTGCCGGTGAAGTGCAACGCGCTGGGCAACGTCGACATGGCCGACCTGCGGGCCAAGTGCGAGGCCCACGCCGACGCACTGGCGGCGATCATGATCACCTACCCGTCGACCTACGGCGTGTTCGACCCGGCGGTCAAGGAACTGTGCGCCCTGGTGCACCGTCACGGCGGCCGCGTCTACGTGGACGGCGCGAACATGAATGCGCTGGTGGGGCTGGCCGCACCCGGCGAATTCGGCGGCGACGTCAGCCATCTCAACCTGCACAAGACCTTCTGCATCCCGCACGGCGGCGGCGGGCCGGGCATCGGCCCGGTGTGCGTCGTCGAAGACCTGGTGCCCTACCTCCCCGGCCACGAGACCGCCACCGGCATCACGAGCGCGGTCGGCGCGGTGGCGGCGGCGCCGCTGGGCAACGCCGGGGTGCTGCCGATCTCGTGGATGTACGTCCGCATGATGGGTGCCGATGGCCTGCAGGCGGCCACCGAGGGCGCGATCCTGGCGGCCAACTACGTCGCCGCGCGCCTGGCCGATCACTACCCGATCCAGTTCAGCGGCGAGGTGGCGGGCCTCAAGGGCGGCGGCGTGGCCCACGAGTGCATCCTGGACCTGCGGCCGCTGAAGGACTCGAGCGGCGTCACCGCCGAGGACGTGGCCAAGCGGCTGATCGATTACGGCTTCCATGCGCCCACGCTCAGCTTCCCGGTGCCGGGCACGCTGATGGTCGAGCCCACCGAAAGCGAGCCGCTGGCCGAACTCGACCGCTTCTGCGACGCCATGATCGCCATCCGCGAGGAGATCCGAAAGGTCGAATCGGGACACTGGCCACAGGACGACAACCCGCTCAAGCAGGCGCCGCACACCGCAGCAGCCCTGGCCCGTGCCGACTGGACGCATCCCTATTCGCGCGAGGAAGCGGCCTACCCGGTGGCCGGCCTCAGGCGAAACAAGTATTGGAGCCCCGTCGCGCGTGTGGACAATGTCTACGGAGACCGCAACCTGTTCTGTTCCTGCATCCCGATGAGCGACGTCGCGAGCTGACGCCGCTTCCGCCCCGGCCCTCGGCCGTCCGTCCTGGAGGTAGACGCATCGTGCAGTTCGCGACGCACCGGTACGCCGAGGCGCTGGTGGCCCAGCCCGCGGGACGCATCGACCACACCAACGCGGCAGCCTTCGAGGGGGCCCTGGCCCCGCTGCTCGGCGAGGCCGGCGAGGCCCACGGGGCGCTGGTGCTGGACTTCTCGGCCGTCGAGTACATCTCCAGCGTCGGCTTGCGCGTGCTGATGATCGCCGCCAAGCAGATGCGCGAGCAGCGCACCGCACTGGTGGTGGCCGCCGCGCAGCCGGTGGTGGCCGAGATCTTCGCCATCAGCCGCTTCGACAAGGTGCTGACGCTTGCGGCCTCGGTCGAGGAGGCGCTCGGGCACTGCTCGGCGGCGGCCCGCGCAGCCCGCGCGGAGAGCAGGCCGTGAAGCGCGTGCGCTTCTGGGGCACGCGTGGCTCGCTGCCGGTCGCCCTGACGGCCCGCGACCTGCGCCACAAGCTCCTGGCCACCCTGCGTGCCGCGCGCGGCCGCCCGCTCGACACCGAAGCCGATCTCGAGCGCGTGCTGGACGAACTGCCGTTCGCGGTGGCCGGCACCTACGGCGGTCACAGCTCCTGCGTGCAGATCGACACCGGCGGACCGGAGTATTTCGTCTGCGACATGGGCAGCGGCCTGCGCCCGTTCGGCACCTGGGCCATGTCGCAGCGCCAGGGCCCGCAGACCTTCCACGTCTTCCAGTCGCACCTGCACTGGGACCACATCATGGGCCTGCCCTTCTTCGTGCCGGCCTTCATCCCGGGCAATCGCGTGGTGATCTACGGCGGGCACGATCAGCTCGAGTTCGCGCTGCGTCGCCAGCAGGAGCAGCCCTCGTTCCCGGTGGATTTCTCGATCTTCGGCGCCACGCTGGAATTCGTTCAGCTCGAGCCCGGTACGCGGCATCGCGTGGCCGGCGTCGACGTCTCGCTGATGCTGCAGCGACACGGTGGCGACTCGTACGGTTACCGGTTCGAGGCCGGCGGCAAGGCCGTGGTCTACGCCACCGACTCGGAGCACAAGGTCGGCGACGCGGCGTACATGCAGACCTGCGTCGAGTTCTTCCGCGACGCGGATCTCGTGGTCTTCGACGGCATGTACTCGCTGGCCGACGCGATCTCGGTCAAGGCCGACTGGGGCCATTCGAGCAACGTGCTCGGGGTCGAGCTCTGCCAGCGGGCCGGCGCACGGCACCTGTGCCTGTTCCACCACGAACCGGTGGCCGACGACGCGACGCTCGACGGCATGCTGGCCGAGTCGCGCCGCCTCGAGCAGATCACCCGCACGGCGCGACCGCTGCACGTCAGCGCGGCCTACGACGGGTTGGAAATCCACCTGTGACGGGGCGCGAGGCCGGCGTCGCCGGGGCCGCGCGCATCCGCATCGCCGGCACGGTCCTGCTGGCGGGCCTGGCCCTCCTGATGGTCCTGCGTGCGCCCTGGACCGAGCGTCTGCAGGCCGCCTGGTTCGACCTCCACCAGGGCCTGTGGCCGCGCCCGGTCAGCGCGCTGCCCGTCACGGTGGTCGAGATCGACGCCCGCAGCCTGAAGGCCCTGGGGCAATGGCCCTGGGCGCGCTCGATGCTGGCCCATCTGGTCGACAGCATCGCCGCGGCGGGTCCGGCGGCCGTGGCGCTCGACATCCTGATGCCCGAGGCCGACGCCCTCTCGCCCGACCGCATCCTGTCCCAGGGCGCCGTGCTGGACCGCCGCATCACGGACACGCTGCGTGCCCTGCCCTCCAACGACGCCGCGCTGGGTGACGCACTGCGGCGCACGCGTACCGTGCTGGCGGTGGCCGGCCTGCCGGAAGCCGGCACCACCGCGCTGCGCAGCGCGCCGGTCGTCGTGCGGCAAGCGCAGCCCGGACGCGACGTGCCGCTGGCACTGACACGCCACGAAGGCGCCCTGAGCAGCATCGACGTGCTCGACCGCAACGCCGGTGGCTGGGGCCTGATCTCGGTCGATCCCACGCGCGGGGTGGTACGGCGCATGCCGCTGGTGGCCAGCGTCGGCGGTACCCTGGTGCCAGCGCTGTCGATCGAACTCCTGCGCGTCGCGCAAGGCGCCTCGGCGATCCGGCTGTGGGCCGACGGCCCTGCCGTGCGCGGCCTGCAGGTGGGCGGCATGGCAATCCCCACCGAGGCCGACGGGGCGGTGCGCCCGTGGTTCTCGCCGCGGCGCGCCGACCGCTTCGTCTCGGCGGTCGACGTGCTGCAGGGCCGTGCCGACGCGACACAGCTGCGCGGCCAGATCGTCATCGTCGGTCCGACCGCGCTGGCGCTCGGCGACTACCAGGACACGCCGCTCGGGCAGCGCATGCCCGGCAGCGAAATCCACGCCCAGCTGATCGAGAACCTCGTCGACGGCACGCTGCTGCAGCGTCCGAGCTGGGCCGCGCCGGCCGAACTGGCGCTGCTGCTGGCGTTCGGCGGTGTGCTGCTGTGGGCCGTGCCGCGCTGGCGGCCGTACGCGGCGGGAACCCTCGCGCTGGCACTCATCGCCGCGCCGATGGCTGCCGGCGCGCTGGCGTTTCGCGGGCCGCGCTGGCTGCTCGATGCCGCCACGCCCGGGCTGAATCTGGCGCTCCTGTTCCTGGCCGTGCTGCTGATGACGCTGGCCGCGAGCACGCGCCAGCGACGCGCGCTCGAAGCGCGCCTGCAGGACGAGCGCGAACAGCGAGCGCGAATGGCCGGCGAGCTCGATGCCGCCCAGCGCATCCAGACCGGCAGCCTGCCGCGCCTGGAATCGCTGGCCGGCGACCAGCGGCTGGCCCTGCACGCGCGCCTCACGCCGGCGCGCGAGGTCGGCGGCGACCTCTACGAGTTCTTCATGCTCGATGCCGACCGGCTGTTCGTGATGGTGGGCGACGTGTCCGGCAAGGGGCTGCCGGCGTCGATCTTCATGGCCGTCAGCAAGGCCTTGTGCAAGAGCACGGTGCTGCGCTCGCGCGACGCCGACGTCGCCGACCTGATGCGCGCGGCGGAGGCGGAGATCGCGCGCGACAACGCCCAGATGCTCTTCGTCACCGCCTTTGCCGCGGTGCTCGACCTGCGCACGGGAGTGCTCCAGTACTGCAACGCCGGCCACGACAACCCCTACCTGCTGCAGCCCGGCGCCGCCGCACTCGAGCGCCTGGTCGACGGCGACGGCCCGCCCTTGTGCGCGATGGAAGGCTACCCCTATGCGAGCGCGACACGCCCGCTGCGGCCCGGCCAGACGCTGCTGCTGATGACCGACGGCGTCACCGAGGCCCGCGACGTGCACGGCGCCCTGTTCGGCACGGCGCGCGTCGATGCCTGGCTGGCGGCGGCGCAGTCGCGTGACGCCGAACCGCGCGCCCTGGTGGAGCACCTGCACGCGGCCGTGCAGGACTTCGCGCACGGCACCGAGCCGGCGGACGACCTCACCTTGCTGGCCCTGCGCTGGCACGGCCGGCCCGCTTGACGATGCACTCAGCGCACCTGGATCTCCACGCGCCGGTTGCGCGGCTCGGCGACGTTGTCGCCGGTGGGCACCAGCGGTTCGCGCTTGCCGCGGCCGATGGCCGTCACCTTGTCGGCCGCGATGCCGCGCGCCAGCAGCGCGGTGCGCACCACCTCGGCGCGCTGGCGCGACAGGGCATCGTTGAAGCTGTCGCTGCCCACGGTGTCGGTGTGGCCGATCACCAGCACGTCGGGCACGGGACGACGCGCGATCTCCGCGAAGATGCCGTCGATCACGCGCTTGGACTCCTCGGTGAACTCGTCCTTGCCCTCGACGAAGAACAGCGAGAACTGGGCCGGTGGCGCCGGCTGCGCGGCCAATGCGCCGCCAAAGGTGCCGGCCACCTCCTGCGGCGTCCAGGCGCGCGCAGCCGGGCCCGTCGTCGTGAGCTCGGCGCCGGCGTAGGCCTTGTCGAGCACGAGCTGGCGCTCGCCCTGGGCGACCACGACCGCGGTGGCGCGCCCGTCGCGCTCGGGCAGCAGCACGACGCCGCCCTGGCGCGTCGCGCAGCCGCCGGCCAGCGCGGCCACCCCAAGCCCCACCGCGATCCAGCGCGTGCGGCCCATGGCGCTCACTCCTGCACCGTGACGGCGAATTCGGTGCCGCGCACGCCCAGCACGGCCGAGGGCGTGCGCACCGTCATCGCCTGCGGCGACTGCTTGGCGATGCGGCCCGAGACCACGGCCAGCGTGCCGCGCTGCAGGCGCGACTCGAAGCGCCCGGCACTCGTCGTGGCATCGAACTCGAAGCGTTCCAGTGCCAGCACGCTGTTCGGCCCGGCCGACAGCAGCGAGTTGTCGCGCATCGTGACGCCCACCGAGCCGTCCGGGCCGGTGCGCAGCACGTCGGCGGCTTCGAGCATCAAACCCACGCGCACCGGCAGGGTCTGGCCCTGCCGTTCCACCGTCACCGCGCCGCGCGCGACCTTGACCTGCCCGATTTCGGCCCAGGCCGGCATTCCCAGCACCAGCGCCCCGGCCAGCAGTCCAGCCGCACATGTCCTCGCGCCCATCCGTTGCATCACGACACCTCCTGGCCCGAGCTTAATCGCCGCGGCGCGCGGCGACACGGGTGTCTCCCCAATCCATCGGTTCCACTCCTGACATGGCCGTCTCCGTCTTCGACCTCTTCAAGATCGGCATCGGGCCGAGCAGTTCGCACACCGTGGGGCCGATGCGCGCCGCGCGCATGTTCGCGCTGCGCCTGGCGCACGAGGGCCTGGCTGGACGCACTCGCCGCGTGCAGGCAGTGCTCTACGGGTCGCTGGGCGCCACCGGCCGCGGCCACGGCAGCGACAAGGCCGTGCTGCTGGGGCTGGCGGGCCACGAACCCGACACGGTCGACATCGACGCCATCCCGGGCCTGCTGGACGCCATCCGCGGAGCCGGCCGGCTGCCCCTGGCGGCCGGACCGGTGATCGACTTCGACGAAAAGGCCGATCTCGTGTTCAGGCGCCGCGAGACCCTGCCGTTCCACGCCAACGGACTGCGCTTTCACGCCTTCGACGCGGGCGGTGCGGAGCTGGCGCAGCGCACCTACTACTCCGTGGGCGGCGGCTTCGTGGTCAGCGACGAGGTCGCCGCGGACGGCCGGCGTCAGAAGGCGATCGCGCCGGACACCACGGTGCTGGCGCACCCGTTTCGCAGTGGTGCCGAGCTGCTGGAGCTGACGCAGCGCCAGGGCCTGACGATCGCCCGGCTGATGCGCGAGAACGAGCGGCACTGGCGCACCGACCAGGAGATCACGGCCGGCCTGGCCCGCATCTGGGAGGTGATGCAGGCCTGCGTGGCGCGCGGCTGCGCCACCGAGGGCGAGCTGCCGGGGGGATTTCGCGTCAAGCGGCGCGCCGCGGCGTTGCGCCGCGCCCTGACCGAGCGGCCCGAGGAGGCGCTGCGCGACCCGCTGCAGGTGCTCGACTGGGTGAACCTGTACGCCCTCGCGGTGAACGAGGAGAACGCCGCCGGCGGACGCGTCGTCACGGCACCGACCAACGGCGCGGCAGGCATCGTGCCGGCGGTGCTGCACTACTACGCGCGCTTCGTGCCCGGCGCCACCGAGGAGGGCGTTCACGACTTCCTGCTGACGGCGGCGGCCATCGGCATCCTCTACAAGGAGAACGCGAGCATCAGCGGCGCCGAGGTCGGCTGCCAGGGCGAGGTGGGCGTCGCCTGCAGCATGGCCGCCGGCGCGCTGTGCGCCGTGCTCGGCGGCACGCCGGCCCAGGTGGAGAACGCGGCCGAGATCGGCATGGAGCATCACCTCGGCCTGACCTGCGACCCGGTGGGCGGGTTGGTGCAGATCCCCTGCATCGAGCGCAACGCCATCGCCAGCGTCAAGGCCATCAACGCCGCGCGCATGGCGTTGCGCGGCGACGGTACGCACTACGTGAGTCTGGACAAGGTGATCAAGACCATGCGCGAGACCGGCGCCGACATGATGACCAAGTACAAGGAGACGGCACGCGGCGGGCTGGCGGTCAATATCGTCGAGTGCTGAGCGCAGGAGGCATGCCCCAGGAGCCGACCCCGTGAACTGTCGAACCGCCTCTTGCAGCTGCGGTCAGCTGCAAGCGCGGGTCGCCGGCGACCCGGTGCGCGTGTCGGTGTGCCATTGCCTGGCCTGTCAGCGCCGCACCGGCAGCGTCTTTGGCGCCCAGGCGCGCTTCCCGCGCGAGGCGCTCAGCGTGAGCGGGGCCAGCGCCGAGTACGTGCGCATCGGCGACGAGAGATCGCGTATCGTCTTTCGCTTCTGCCCCGCCTGCGGCGCCACCGTGTACTACACGGTGGACGACATGCCCGAGTCGGTGGCCATTCCCGTGGGCGCCTTCGCCGATCCTTCGTTCCCCGCGCCGACCTTCTCGGTCTACGAGGAACGGATGCACCGCTGGGTGGGCCTGCCCGCGGACATCGAGCACATGGCCTGATCGGGGCCCGAAGGGGCTCAGTGCTGGAGGATCTTCGACAGGAAGTCCTTGGCACGCGGCGAGCGCGCCTCGGGGTTGCCGAAGAACTCGTCCCGCTTGCAGTCCTCGACGATCTTGCCCTGGTCCATGAAGATCACGCGGTGACTCACGCGCTTGGCGAAGCCCATCTCGTGCGTGACCACCATCATCGTCATGCCCTCCTGGGCCAGCTTGACCATCACGTCGAGCACCTCGCCCACCATCTCGGGGTCGAGCGCCGAGGTGGGCTCGTCGAACAGCATCACGATCGGGTCCATCGACAGCGCACGCGCGATGGCCACGCGCTGCTGCTGCCCGCCCGAGAGCTGGCCGGGGAACTTGTCCTTGTGGGCGATCAGGCCCACGCGCTCCAGCATCTTGAGGCCACGCTTCTTGGCGTCGTCGGCACTGCGGCCCAGCACCTTGATCTGCGCGATGGTGAGGTTGTCCGTCACCGACAGGTGGGGAAACAGCTCGAAGTGCTGGAACACCATGCCCACGCGCGAGCGCAGCTTGGGCAGGTCGGTCTTGGGGTCATGGATGGCCGTGCCGTCCACCCAGATCTCGCCCTTCTGGATGGGTTCGAGCGCATTGATGGTCTTGATGAGCGTGGACTTGCCCGAGCCCGACGGGCCGCACACCACCACCACCTCGCCCTTGCTGATGCGGGTGGAACACTCGTTGAGCACCTGCACGGGGCCGTACCACTTCGAAACGTTCTTCAGTTCAATCATGGATGATTCTCCAACTCGGTTCAGCCGCTCAGCGGAT
>DASTJE010000051.1:0-6438 GCA_035716845.1 Burkholderiaceae bacterium | reverse complement strand
CGTCGTGCAGGGCGTGTTTGCCGCCGATCCCGAGCGCATCGCCTGGGCTCGGCGCGTGTGCGCGGCGTTCGCTGCCTCGGGCGGCGCCGCGGTGGCCGTGGATGGCGAAATGATCGACGTGCCCGTCGTCGAGCGCGCCCGTGCCGTGCTGCGGAGCGCCGGGCTCGCAAGCTGAACCCCTTTCCCAACTTTGTCCATTACAGGAGGGCCTATGCCCCGCAAGACCAAGCCGATCCGCTCCGACATCGCCTGGAGCACGCCCGACCGCATCGAGGTGCGCGCGCGCAGCCTGCCCGACGAGCTGCTGGGCAAGATCAGCCTCGGCGACATGGCCTGGCTGCTGATCGTCGGCCGCACGCCTACGCCGCAGGAGTCGACAGTCTTCAACGCGATCGCGGTGACGCTGGTCGAGCACGGCATCACGCCCAGCGCGCTGGCCGCGCGCCTGACCTATGCCGGCGCGCCCGAGTCGCTGCAGGCGGCAGTGGCCGCGGGCCTGTGCGGCTTGGGATCGGTGTTCGTCGGTTCGACCGAGGGCACGGCGAAGATGCTCTACGAGGCCCTGCCGCCCGGAACGAAGGGCGCCGACCTCGAGAAGATCGCGCGCGACCTCGTGGCCGGCTACCGCCAGCGGGGGCAGATCGTGCCCGGCCTCGGCCACCCGCTGCACAAGCCCGTCGATCCGCGGGCGCCGCGGCTCTTCAAGATCGCCGAGGAGAACGGCTTCTCGGGCGATTACATCCGGCTCGAACGCCTGATCTGCGCCGAAGCCGAACACGCGAGCGGCAAGATGCTGCCAGTCAACGCGACCGGCGCGATCGGCGCGATCTGTTGTGAACTCGGACTGCCGTGGAAAATCGTGCGTGGCGTGGGCGTGTTCGCGCGTGCGATCGGTCTCGTGGGCCACATCCTTGAGGAAAGCAACAATCCGATGGCAGTGGAGATCTGGCAGCGTGTCGAGGACGAGGCCAGCGCCCACGTGCGGCCCAATGCCGGATGAATTGAACATGAACGAACTGAAGGATGTTGTCGAGCAACCTCTGCAGTGGCTGCCGGCGCGCCGCGACGGGCGCGGCGCAGCGGAGGGTGCTGTCGCGGAGCGCTGGAGCGTAGATCGGGTAGAGGCGCTGTTCGATCTGCCCTTTGCCGACCTGATGCACCGCGCGCAGCAGGTGCATCGCGAGCACTTCGACGCCAACGAGGTGCAGCTGTCCACGCTGCTGTCGATCAAGACCGGCGGTTGCCCGGAAGACTGCGGCTACTGCCCGCAGTCGGTCCACTTCGACACGGGCGTGGCGGCCGGCAAGCTGCTCGACGTGGGCGAGGTCACCACCGCGGCACGCGCGGCACGCGAGCAGGGCGCGTCGCGCTTCTGCATGGGCGCGGCGTGGCGCGAACCCAAGGACCGCGACATCGAGAAGGTGGCCGAGCTGGTTCGCGCCGTGAAGGCAGAAGGGCTCGAAGCCTGCTGCACCCTCGGCATGCTGAGCGATGGCCAGGCACACGCCCTCAAGAACGCCGGGCTCGACTACTACAACCACAACCTCGACACCGCGCCCGAGGCCTACGGCCGCATCATCTCCACCCGCGCCTACGACGACCGCCTGCGCACGCTCGAGCGCGTGCGCGACGCCGGCATCGGCGTGTGCTGCGGCGGCATTGTCGGCATGGGCGAGTCGCGGCGCGAGCGGGCCGGCCTGGTGGCCCAGGTGGCCAACCTCGACCCCTACCCCGAGTCGGTGCCGATCAACCAACTGGTGCGCGTGGAAGGCACGCCGCTGGCCGAGGCCGAGGCGCTCGATCCGCTCGAGTTCGTGCGCACAATCGCGGTGGCGCGCATCACGATGCCGCGGGCCCGCGTGCGCCTGTCCGCCGGGAGACGCGAGATGAGCGATGCCGTACAGGCGCTGTGCTTCCTCGCGGGCGCCAACTCGATCTTCTATGGCGACAAGCTGCTGACCACCGGCAACCCGGATTGGGAAGCTGACCAGCGGCTGCTCGGCGCGCTCGGCATCCGCACCTGCTGAGGCGACAACCATGTTCCGCCACATGCTGAAGTCGAAGATCCACCGCGCCACCGTCACCGCGTGCGAGCTGCACTACGAGGGATCTTGCGCCATCGACGAGGACCTGCTCGACGCGGCCGACCTGCGCGAGAACGAGCAGGTGCACATCTGGAACATCGCAAACGGCGAGCGCTTCGTCACCTACGCGATCCGGGGCGTCCGCGGCAGCGGCATCGTGTCGCTGAACGGCTCAGCCGCCCGCCGTGCCGCGCTCGGCGACCTGGTCATCATCGCGGCCTTCGGGATGGTGGCCGAGGACGAGCTGGACCGGCGGCGCCCGAAGCTCGTCTTCGTCGACGAACGAAACCGCATCCGCGAGATGCGGTCTGACATCCCCGTGCAGGCGACTCCGGCATGAGCGCATTGGTGGAGGCTACGCGGCCCGAGCGCAAGCCGGTGTCGCTGCTGCGCCTGCGCGCCATGCTCGCCGCAGGCGAGAAGATCGCGATGCTGACCGCCTACGACGCCGCGTTCGCGCGCGCGGCCGACGACGCGGGTGTCGACTGCCTGCTCGTCGGCGATTCGCTCGGCATGGTCGTGCAGGGCGGATCGAGCACGGTGCCGGTGACGCTCGACGAGGTGGCCTACCACGTCCGCTGCGTCGCGCGCGGGCGCCGGCATGCCTGGTTGCTCGCCGACCTGCCCTTCGGCACCTACGAGGAAAGCCCCGAGCAGGCGCTGCGCTCCAGCGCGGTGCTCGCCCGCGCAGGTGCCCAGATGGTCAAGCTCGAGGGCGGCTGGGCGGCCGAGACGGTGCGCTTCCTGGTGGAGCGCGGCATCGTGGTCTGCGCCCATCTCGGGCTGACGCCGCAGTCGGCTTCGGCGCTCGGCGGCTACCGCGTGCAGGGCCGCGACGAGGCCGCCGCCGACCGCCTCGCCCGCGAAGCACGTGCGCTCGCGGACGCGGGCGCGGCAATGCTGGTGCTCGAGCTGGTGCCGGCTGCGCTGGCGCGGCGTGTGCAGCAGGAGAATCCGGCGCTCGTCGTGATCGGCATCGGCGCGGGCGGCGACGTCGCCGGCCAGGTGCTGGTGCTGCACGACATGCTGGGCGTCACCGCCGGGCCGATGCCGCGCTTCGTGCGCGACTTCGGCCGCGAGGGGGGCGGCGTCCACCAGGCGCTGCAACGCTATGTCGCCGCGGTCAAGGAACGCAGCTTTCCGGAAGCAACGCAGCACACCTACTGAAATGCGCCGGGGGGCAGCATGCGAACCATCCACACCATTGCCGGTCTGCGGGAGGCCCTGGCGGGCTGCGGCTCGACGAGCTTCGTTCCGACGATGGGCAACCTGCACGACGGCCATCTGGCGCTCGTCCGGGAGGCCGGCCGGCAGGGCGGTCCGGTGGTCGCGAGCATCTTCGTCAACCGGCTGCAGTTCGCTCCGCACGAGGACTTCGACCGCTACCCCCGCTCGCTGGCACGCGACTGCGAACTGCTCGAGGCGGCGGGTTGCGACATCGTCTTCGCTCCCGACGAGCGCGAGCTCTACCCGCAAGCGCAGACCTATGCGGTGTGTCCGGACCCGGCGCTGGCCGATACCCTGGAAGGGGAGTTCCGGCCCGGCTTCTTCGGTGGCGTGTGCACGGTGGTGCTCAAGCTGTTTGCCTGCGTGCGGCCGGCGGTGGCGGTGTTCGGCAAGAAGGACTACCAGCAGTGGAAGGTGGTCGGCCGGATGGTCGAGCAGTTCGCACTGCCGATCCGAATCGTCGGCGGCGAGACCGTGCGCGCGGCAGACGGTCTCGCGCTGTCCAGCCGCAACGGCTATCTCGACCCGGGCGAGCGGGCCCGCGCCGTCGGCCTCTCACAGGCGCTGGCGCGTGTTCGCGACGCCTGGAACACGGCGGCGCCGGATGCGGCGGCGATCGAGGCGGCTGCGATGGCCGCACTCCGTGATGGCGGCTGGCTGCCCGACTACGTGTGCATCCGCCGACAGGCCGATCTGGCCGTGCCGACATTGCAGGATCGTGCCGACGGCGTGCCGGTCGTCGTTCTTGCAGCGGCCCGTATCGGCTCGACACGCTTGATCGACAACATCGAAATCAGCGCTACGGCCCGCCAGCGCTAAGCATGTGCTGATTACGCAGCAGCCCGTGCGGTTGCGAAGGCACCCCTTCAGCGCGCCCCCAGGCCCAGCCACTCAAACTGCGCGTGGGCGCGCCGAGTCGGCGGCGTGATGGTGCTCAGCAGTTTGTCGCCGTAGCACATCGAATTCCCGCAGATGTGGAAACACAGCGCCTGCGACGCCGTCGTTCATCCGTTTCGCGGCCGGCCGCCAGCCGCACGATCGCAGGCGGCGGGTGAATGCCCGCCGCAGCGATCGTGCGGACGAGTTCTAACGCGTCGATCGGCTCGGTCGTTGCCAGCGGCGCGCATTTGAAGCCCACTCCCAGTGGCCCGAATTACCCCTGTCCAGCATGGCTTCGTACATTTGAACCATCCCGAGGGCGGCGAGGATCGTTCAGCATGGCGCGACTGTAAGAGGGGGTGCCTTTTCAGATAGTTGACATAATTAACCACGTCACACAGAGGCAGCACAAAAACTCTCAGCACTGGTGAGAGCGTTCTTGGGCAGATCACAGGCGGGTTGTTGTTTGATCGCGGGCCCATTCTCTGACTGATCGAGCAAAGAGTCGGCGCCGGCCTCGTCCCCGGCAGGGAGGAGCGCACGGCGCCGTGATTGGAAGTCTGTATGCCTCAGCCGACCATCAGCGTGACCGGCGTCCCGTCGGCGGCGTGGCGGACGATGCGGTTGCCCGCGAGCCGCAGGCCGTCGCTTTCGACTTCGCCGAGCATCGTGCTGGGCAGTTGAAGCCCTAGTTCGGCGACTTTGCCACGCAAGGTCGCGATGGCGGTCCAGTCCCGCTGGGGCTCCTGAAGGCTGGCGTAGAGCACCGTGTTCCGCTTGCCGTGGACCTGGAGGAAATAGTCCCCCAGGCGGCGATCAAAGCCGGCCACGACCTCGACCGTACGTCCGTTCAGCTGTGCCGTCGCGAGGTGCTGGCTCACGGCCCCGGCTCCACTGCGTCGAAGACCGGAAGGCCATCGATGACGGCCGCCTCGCGATCGAACATCAGCCAGGCCACACCGGCGGATTCGGCCACCTCGAACAGCATGGCCAGATCGGGTTCCGACGGCACACGGTACTTCGGTGCCCCGACATAGACGAACCCGCCGCAGTCGGTCGGGTAGGCGTTCACGGACAGGTCGTCATCGGCGAGCTTGTTGCGCGTTGCCGAACTCAGATGCTTCAGGGACAGGCTGGCCAGCATCTCGGCCTGCTGTCGCAGGCCGGTGGCGGGCAGGGTATGCATCGTGGCTTCCTCCTAGGGATGAACTGGGAGATGTGGGGGATTCAGCCGCTGGCTTTCTGGTCGAGAGCGCACGGGGCGTGCGCTTCGAACGTCCGGCGCGGGCGAACGTCATGCCGCAGTCGCGGCAGCGGAACCAGTACAGGCGACCGAGCGCGCCCAGGGGCACGCCGTGGCCGGCACAGCAGGGGCAGGTCGGGGGTCTTCTCTCCGACATGGGCATCCTTGGTTGGGGTGGTATCGGCGGGAGGGGCACCGCCTCGGCGGCGCCCTTCTCGCAACTGGGTCGTGCAGGGCGTGACTGCCGCACATGGCGTCAGAGCAGTCCGCGCTCCGCGAAGCTGACGCACTGGTCGCCGGCGACGACGAAGTGGTCGATCAGGCGGATGTCCACCAGCGCCAGCGCCGACTTCAGCGTCTGCGTCAGGAACTCGTCCGCGCGGCTCGGCTCGGCCTGGCCGCTCGGGTGGTTGTGGGCCACCGCGATCGCGGCGGCGTTGCGGGCCAGGGCGCTCTTGACCAGTTCCCGCGGGTACACCGAGGTCTGGGTGAGCGTGCCGCGGAACACCTCCTCGTGGGCGATCAGCCGGTGGTTGGCATCCAGGTAGAGCGCGAGGAAGACCTCGTGCTGCAGGCCTGCGCAGCGCAGGCGCAGCCAGTCCCGAAGGACCTGGGGCGAGGACATCACCGGCCCCTGCGCCATCCGGTCACGCAGCTCGCGCATCAGCAGCTCGCGGGCGACACCGAGGCGGCGCGTCAGGAGCTGCTGCGTGGCCGGGTCCTCGTGGGGCGTCTCCCGGTCGCTGACGCGCAGCGCTGCCGGCGTGGGGCCTGGCAATGGGTGGGCCCGCAGGCCCAGCATCTCTGCCACCAGGTCCTCCCGCGACGCATGGGCGGCATCGGGCAGGTCCGGCAGATCTTGATGACCCTGGAAAGGGTGGAAGTTCATGGCGTTCTCCTCTCGTGGCGAAAAGGAAGACGGGAACGCCGTTCCCGGTGGGGACTGGTGTCCCCGCAAGGGAAGGATGTGCAGACACACGACGGAACGTGGCCGGCACGGTGGCT